>NZ_JBSGZO010000141.1:0-18096 GCF_053611045.1 Streptomyces sp. NPDC054841
CCTCCGAGGTGACGGGGCGGTCTCGTTTTGCCCGTGACCCCACCCGCCACTGGTCAACCGTCAGTTGACGCACGTATCATCGCCCAATCGAGGTGGGGGGATTCCACCGCAGCGCCATGAGAGGCCGGGGGGCCTCATTGCCGGCCTGCCCACATGTTCTTGGCGCCCCACCGATGACCCAGTTTCCACCGGTGGGGCGGTTGCGCTCTGCCGGTACAACCCGAGGGGTTACCGCGTGCAGATACGCACCCGTGGTGGTCGGCACAAGCGCCGCATGAGACTTGCGGTACCGGCCGTCGCCGCCGCGCTCGCCCTGGGCGGCACGGCGCTGATGATGTCCGGCTCGCAGGCCGCGGAGGCGGGCGAGCGTCCGGAGATCACCGCCTCCCAGCAGAAGGCCGCTCCGCTCTCGCAGCAGGAGCTGCGCTCCCGCGCGACCAAGGCGATGAAGGCCGACGAGGCCAGCAAGGAGGAGCTCGTCGCCCCGCGGTCGGCCCAGACCACCGCTCCGTCCACGCGCATCATCGGCGGCCAGGAGACCACCATCTCCGCGGCGCCGTGGATGGCCCAGCTCCACTTCGCGGACGCCGAGGGCAACGGCTACTTCTGCGGCGGCGTCGTCGTCGCCCCGTCGAAGGTCGCCACCGCCGCGCACTGCGTCAAGGGCATCAAGTGGTACGAGACCGGCACGGTCATCACCGGCACGGACCAGCTGCCCACCGAGAACCCCGACGGCAGCTGGGACTTCCACGGTGGTGAGCTGCGCGGTGCGTACCGTCAGTGGAACCACCCGCAGTACAGCCCCGTCACGATCGACAATGACGTGGCCGTGCTCACCCTGACCGCTCCGGTCAAGGCCAAGCCGCTGCCGATCATGCAGAACACCGACACGGCGCTCTACACCCCGGGCACGGACGCCAAGGTGTACGGCTGGGGCCGCACCAGCTCCACCGTCCCCGACAGCGGCTCGCAGACGCTCAAGGTCGCGGACGCCGACATCAACTCCAACGCCGCCTGCCAGACCGCGTACGGCTCGGACTACATCGTCGGCCACATGATCTGCGCCGGTGCTGCTCCGACCGGTGACGACGCCACCTCCGAGACCACCTGCAACGGTGACTCCGGCGGCCCGCTGGTGGCCGGCGGCAAGCTCGTCGGCATCGTCTCCTGGGGCGACATCAACTGCTCGGCCCAGGGCAAGTACGGCGTGTACGCGAAGGTGAGCACGTACGCCGCTCCGATCCGCGCCCGGGTCAACGACGCCAACTGGAGCGCCGACCACACCGCCGACCTGCTGGCGCGTCGTACGTCGGACAACAGCCTGTTCACCTGGCACTCCAAGGTCACGAGCCTCGCCCGCACCTACAACCTGGGCGACTTCGGCAACGTCAACCTGCTCGTCCAGAACGACCTGAACGTGGACGACTACGACGACCTGCTGTACCGCGTCGGCAACGGCGACGTGTACTGGGACCACTACGTGCCCGGGACTGGCGGCGCCGAGGGCGACTGGCAGTTCAAGCTCGTCGCCAAGGGCTGGGGCAAGCACAAGCAGATCCTCGTCCCCGGCGATGTCACCGGTGACGACAAGCCCGACATGCTCGCGGTGAACTCCACCGGCTACCTCCACATCTACGCGGGCAACGGCGCCGGCGGCTTCGCCGCGCCCGCCCTGGTCGGCGGTGGCTGGGGGCAGTACAACATGGTCCGCGGTCACGGTGACTTCACCAACGACGGCAAGGCCGACATCCTCGCCCGCACCTCCGACGGCTCGACCTACCTCTACAGGGGCACGGGCAAGGCCTCGGCCCCGTTCGAGGCCCGCCGTCTCGTCGGCAAGTTCACCACCACCAGCTTCACCGCTCTGGTCACCGTCGGTGACGTGAACAGCGACGGTCACGCCGACCTCCTGGCCCGCGACTCCGCCGGCAAGCTCTGGCTCTACCCGGGCAACGGCAACGGCGCCTCGACGGGTGGGATCTTCGCCACACGCAAGGACTTCGGCACCGGCTGGCAGGCGTACAACCTGTTTGGCTGATCCGGCCGAAAACCGCAGGTGAACAAGGGTCTGTGCGCTCCGTGTCACACACGGGGCGCACAGACCCTTTTCTCATTCACCTCTCAGTCACCTGTGCAACCCTTCATGGCGCTCCGCCGTCTCACCAGTGGCGTAACAAAACTTGACAGGGTGGACAAACCGTGCCTGAAAGCCACGGCCGGGGGTAACGGGACCAACAAGGACTTGAGGGGATATGGGCGACCAGAGCAAGGGTCGAATAGGTGGCACGGGCATGCGTCGCAAGCCGCCCACCACGCGACGCAAGGCCGCGACGCTGGCCGCGTGGTCCGCGGCCGGACTGGTGCTCATCGGGGGGTCCGGACTCGGCTACGTCTACATCAAGCTCAACGGCAACATCCAGGGCGTCGACATCAACAACCAGCTCGGCACCGACCGCCCGGACAACGTCGACAACGGCTCCATGGACATCCTGGTCCTCGGCTCCGACTCCCGCGCCGGCGCCAACGGCAAGTACGGCACGGACGAGGGCGGCGCCCGCTCCGACACAGCGATGATCGTGCACGTGTACGAGGGCCACAAGAAGGCCGCAGTCGTCTCCGTGCCCCGCGACACCCTCATCGACCGGCCCCGGTGCGCCGACAGTGACGGCAGGACCGTCCCCAGTGAGCGCCGCGCCATGTTCAACACGGCGTACGAGGTCGGCGGCCCGTCCTGTGCGGTGAAGACCGTCGAGAAGATCTCAGGCATCCGCATGGACCACTACATAGAGGTCGACTTCACCGGCTTCAAGAAGCTCATCGACGAGCTCGGCGGCGTGGACATCACCACCACCGAGCGGATCGACGACTCCAAGAGCCATCTCGACCTCAAGCCGGGCAAGCACACGCTCACCGGTGAGCAGGCCCTCGGGCTCGTGCGCACCCGCAAGTCCGTCGGCAACGGCAGCGACCTCGGCCGAATACAGCTGCAGCAGGCCTTCATCAAGGCGCTGATCCAGCAGGTCAAGGACGTCGGGGTGTTCACCAGCCCGAAGAAGCTCTACGACCTCGCGGACACCGCCACCAAGGCGATCACGCCCGACTCCGAGCTCGACTCGGTCAAGGAACTCGTCGGCTTCGGAAGCGGCCTCAAGGGTCTGGGCGCCGACGACGTGCAGATGATCACGATGCCGGTGGAGTACGACAAGGCCGACCCCAACCGTGTGGTGCCGCTGAAGAAGCAGGGCAAGCAGGTATGGACCGCCCTCAAGAACGACCTGCCGATCCCTGCCTCCGCGACCAAGGGCACCGCGGACGGCCAGGCCCAGGGCGTCGTGAAGTAGCCGGGACCGCTCGGACAGGAGCCAGGACCGCTCGGACAGGAGCCAGGACCTCTCGGACTGGAGCCAGGAATACTTGACGGCCGACCCCGGTTTTGGGAGATACGGCCGGTCCTGGCAGACTGGTACGTCGGCCCCGGTTCACGTATGCGCATCCCGCGTGTGCGACCCGGTGCCCTCCCGAAACTAGGAGACACCTTGAAGCGCGACATCCACCCCGAGTACGTCGAGACCCAGGTGAGCTGCACCTGTGGCGCGTCGTTCACCACCCGTAGCACGATCGACAGCGGCACCATCCGCGCCGAGGTCTGCTCCGAGTGCCACCCGTTCTACACGGGCAAGCAGAAGATCCTCGACACCGGTGGCCGTGTGGCCCGCTTCGAGGCCCGCTTCGGCAAGGCTGCCGGCTCCGCCAAGAAGTAGCGAGCCAACTGCGCCGGTCTTCGGCTGCCCCTGTGCGGGGCGGCCGGGACCGGTGTTTTTGTCGCTGGGGGTCCGGGGGCCACGCGGCGCCAGCCGCTGGTGTCGCAGTCCCCGGAAAACACAGCGCCGTCCCGCAGCTCACCCCGTACGAATGACCAGGAGCCTCCGATGTTCGAAGCGGTCGAGGAACTGATCGGCGAGCACGCCGATCTCGAGAAGCAGCTCGCCGACCCTTCGGTCCACGCCGACCAGGCGAACGCGCGCAAGCTCAACAAGCGGTATGCCGAGCTGACCCCGATCGTCGGCACGTACCGCTCCTGGAAGCAGACCGGGGACGACATCGAGACGGCCCGGGAACTCGCCCACGACGACCCGGACTTCGCCGCCGAGGTGAAGGAGCTGGAGAAGCAGCGCGAGGAGCTCACCGAAAAGCTGCGGCTGCTCCTCGTCCCGCGCGACCCCAGCGACGACAAGGACGTCATCCTGGAGATCAAGGCGGGCGCGGGCGGCGACGAGTCGGCGCTGTTCGCCGGTGACCTGCTGCGGATGTATCTGCGCTACGCCGAGCGCGTCGGCTGGAAGACCGAGATCATCGACTCCACCGAGTCCGAGCTGGGCGGCTACAAGGACGTCCAGGTCGCGGTGAAGACCAAGGGCGGCAACGGCGCGACGGAGCCCGGCCAGGGTGTCTGGGCGCGACTGAAGTACGAGGGCGGTGTGCACCGCGTCCAGCGCGTGCCGGCCACCGAGTCGCAGGGCCGGATCCACACCTCCGCCGCCGGTGTTCTCGTGACCCCCGAGGCCGAGGAGGTCGACGTCGAGATCAACATGAACGATCTGCGGATCGACGTGTACCGCTCGTCCGGCCCCGGCGGCCAGTCCGTCAACACGACCGACTCCGCGGTGCGCATCACCCACCTCCCGACCGGTGTCGTCGCCTCCTGCCAGAACGAGAAGAGCCAGCTCCAGAACAAGGAGCAGGCCATGCGTATCCTGCGCTCCAGGCTGCTCGCCGCGGCCCAGGAAGCGGCCGAGCAGGAGGCCGCGGACGCGCGCCGCAGCCAGGTCCGTACGGTCGACCGCTCCGAGAAGATCCGTACGTACAACTTCCCGGAAAACCGGATCTCCGACCACCGCGTCGGCTTCAAGGCGTACAACTTGGACCAGGTGCTCGACGGGGAACTGGACGCGGTGATCCAGGCCTGCGTCGACGCCGACTCCGCCGCGAAGCTCGCCGCCGCGTAAGCCGTACCGGCGGTGCGAGCCGTCGGACCGACCTGCCCAGCCCGGAGGATCAGCGTGCAGTCGCTCCCCGGGGGACGACCCCCGTACCCCCGCTCCTTGCTGCTTGCCGAGGTGGCCCAGGCCACCCAGCGGCTGGCGGACGCCGGCGTGCCCTCACCCCGCTTCGACGCGGAGGAGCTCGCCGCGTTCGTCCACGGCGTCAAGCGTGGTGAGCTGCACCTGGTCAAGGACGCGGACTTCGACGCGCGCTACTGGGAGGCCGTCGCCCGCCGCGAAGCCCGCGAGCCGTTGCAGCACATCACCGGACGTGCCTTCTTCCGCTATCTGGAGCTGCAGGTCGGTCCCGGCGTGTTCGTGCCCCGCCCGGAGACCGAGTCGGTCGTCGGCTGGGCCATAGACGCCGTACGCGCCATGGATGTCGTCGAGCCGCTCGTCGTCGATCTGTGCGCGGGCTCGGGCGCCATCGCCCTCGCCATCGCACAGGAGGTCCCGCGCTCGCGCGTGCACGCCGTGGAGCTGTCCGACGACGCCATCGGGTGGACGCGGAAGAACGCCGAGGGCTCCAGGGTCACCGTCCATCAGGGCGACGCCCTCAGGGCCCTCCCCGAGCTCGACGGCCAGGTCGACCTGGTCATCTCCAATCCGCCGTACATCCCGCTCACCGAGTGGGAGTATGTCGCCCCCGAGGCACGTGACCACGACCCGCAGATGGCCCTCTTCTCCGGTGAGGACGGTCTCGACACGATCCGCGGCATCGAGCGCACCGCGCACCGGCTGCTGCGCCCCGGCGGGCTCGTCGTCGTCGAGCACGCCGACACACAGGGCGGCCAGGTGCCGTGGATCTTCAACGAGGAGGCCGGCTGGGCGGACGCGGCCGACCACCCCGACCTGAACAACCGCCCGCGCTTCGCGACCGCCCGCAAGGCCATGCCGTGATTACCCGCACTGTGACGACCGTGTACCAGGAGGCCCGCTGATGGCTCGGCGATACGACTGCAACGACGCTACGGATCGCACCACCGGCCTGCGTGAGGCCGCATCGGCCGTCCGTCGCGGCGAGCTCGTCGTGCTGCCCACCGACACCGTGTACGGCATCGGTGCGGACGCGTTCAGCTCGGAAGCGGTCTCCGACCTGCTGGAGGCCAAGGGGCGTGGCCGCAACATGCCCACGCCCGTCCTCATCGGCTCGCCGAACACCCTGCACGGCCTGGTCACCGACTTCTCCGAGCAGGCGTGGGAGCTCGTCGACGCCTTCTGGCCGGGCGCGCTGACGCTGGTCGCCAAGCACCAGCCGTCCCTCCAGTGGGACCTCGGCGACACCCGCGGCACCGTCGCCATCCGGATGCCGCTGCACCCGGTCGCCATCGAGCTGCTCACGGACGTCGGCCCGATGGCGGTGTCGTCCGCGAACCTGACCGGACACCCGGCGCCCGAGAACTGCGATGCCGCGCAGGACATGCTCGGCGACTCGGTCTCCGTCTACCTCGACGGCGGCCCGACGCCCGGAATCGTGCCGTCCTCCATCGTCGACGTCACCGGCAAGGTGCCGGTGCTGCTGCGCGCGGGCGCGCTGGACGCGGACGAGCTGCGCAAGGTCGTACCCGACCTCGAGGTGGCCAGTTGACTGCCCCTGAGGGGCGTGGCATAGGCGGTGCGGTCGCCGCCGGCGACACGTTCAGAATCCTCCACGTCAGCACCGGCAACGTCTGCCGCTCGCCGATCACCGAGCGGCTGACCCGCCATGCCCTCAGCCACCGCCTGGGCGACTCTCTCGTGGGCGGGCTGATCGTCGAGAGCGCGGGCACCTGGGGCCACGAGGGCGCCCCCATGGAGGCGAACGCCGCGGCGGTCCTCGCCGATTTCGGCGCGGACCCGAGCGGCTTCGTCGGCCGCGAACTGCTCGACGAGCACGTCATCCGCGCGGACCTGGTGCTGACCGCCACCCGCGACCACCGCGCCCAGGTCATCTCCATGGGCCACTCCGCGGGCCTGCGCACCTTCACCCTGAAAGAGTTCACCCGCCTCGTCCGCGCGATAGACCCGGCCACCCTCCCGGACCCCCTGGGCGAAGGCGTCGTCGAGCGGGCCCGTGCCCTGGTCCGCGCGGCCGCCGCGCTGCGCGGCTGGCTGCTGGCGCCCAGCGCGGAGGCGGACGAGGTGTACGACCCGTACGGTGCGCCGATCACCTTCTTCCGCTCGATCGGTGACGAGATCCACCAGGCGCTGGATCCGGTGGTCACGGCGCTGACGGGTGTCTCGAATCGCGCATGATCTGCGCCGCACAGCTGTTGGCCGAATTCGGTTGTCCGCCCCCTGCCGCCGTGTAAGGCAGGAGCGCAATCTCGTACGCCAGGGCCGACAGGTGGAGATTCTCACCGAACTCGCTGGGCTGAGCCTGGTCGGCGGGCTGCTGGGCGCCTCCCTCGAAGTGCTCACCGTCCCGGGTGTCGCTCACTCCCGGGAGCGGACCGGCGTCATCTCCACGCTCACGGTGGCCGCCGCGCCTGCCATTCGGACGGCCCGTATCCAGCCGGTCGAGGGATTGCGCCACTGAGCCGAGGCACTGCGCCGGTGAGCGCACGCTGTTGAACGACCGCTGTCGAACGGACGCCACTGAACGGATGCCGCTGAACGGTCGGCAGGGGACCGAAACTCCCCGCCGATCGGCAGGCAGCGGCAGCGTGCGCGGCCTACATTGGTCGCACGCACCCGTTTCCGAGGCCCCGGAGCCCGAGATGCCGGTCAGCAGCACTGAAGCACCAGCCGCATCAATCGCCTCAACCGCGTCAGCCGCCACGCTCGCGCCGCCGCTGGAGGCGCTGCGCCGGCAGGATCCGGAGATCGCCGAGGTGATCATCGGCGAAGTGGCCCGGCAGTCGGACAGCCTGCAGCTGATCGCCGCGGAGAACTTCACCTCGCCCGCGGTCCTCGCCGCCCTCGGCTCCCAGCTCGCCAACAAGTACGCCGAGGGCTATCCCGGCGCCCGTCACCACGGCGGCTGCGAGCTGGTCGACGCCGCCGAGCGGATCGCCGTCGAGCGGGCGACCGCCCTGTTCGGCGCCGAGCACGCCAATGTGCAGTCGCACTCCGGTTCGTCCGCGGTGCTCGCGGCGTACGCGGCGCTGCTGCGGCCCGGTGACACGGTGCTCGCGATGGGCCTGGCGTTCGGCGGGCATCTCACCCATGGCTCACCGGCCAACTTCTCCGGCCGCTGGTTCGAGTTCGTCCCCTACGGAGTCGACGCCGAGTCCGGACTCCTCGACTACGAGCAGGTACTCAGGCTCGCCTGCGAACATCGGCCGAAAGCGATCGTCTGCGGCTCGATCTCGTACCCCCGCCACCCCGACTACTCCGTGTTCCGGGAGATCGCCGACGAGGTGGGCGCCTATCTGATCGCCGACGCGGCTCATCCGATGGGCCTGATCGCCGGGGGAGCGGCGCCCAGTCCCGTCCCGTACGCCGACGTCGTCTGCGCGACCACGCACAAGGTGCTGCGCGGCCCGCGCGGCGGGATGATCCTTTGCGACAGCCATCTGGCGGAGCGCATCGACCGGGCGGTGTTCCCCTTCACCCAGGGCGGCGCCCAGATGCACACGATCGCGGCCAAGGCCGTCGCGTTCGGCGAGGCGGCCACACCGAACTTCACGGCGTACGCCCATCAGGTGGTGGCCAACGCCAAGGTCCTCGCCGAAGGGCTGGCCTCGGAGGGCTTCGCGATCACCACCGGCGGCACCGACACGCACCTGATCACCGCGGACCCCTCTCCGCTCGGCGTGGACGGCCGTACCGCCCGCGGCCGGCTCGCCGCCGCCGGTCTGGTGCTGGACACCTGTGCGCTGCCCTACGGGGACGGGCGCGGCATCCGGCTGGGCACCGCCGCCATCACCACGCAGGGCATGGGCGAGGCGGAGATGGCGAGGATCGCTGTGCTGTTCGCCACGGCGCTGAGCGCGGAGGCCGACGAGAGCCGCCGCGTCCGCGAAGAAGTGCGTGAACTGGCCGGGAGATTTCCGCCGTATTAGGGGTAGACGGGCCCCCGTGCAACCATTGGCGCCGCACGTATGTCCTCAAGCATGTGGCCAACAAAGCTAGGGTGTGGGGCTGAGATGGCCAGCGATTCCTGTGGGGCAGCCCGTGCGTGATTACCTGCTGACGCTCTGTGTCGCGGCCGCGGTGACCTATCTGCTGACCGGTCCGGTGCGGAAGTTCGCCATCGCGACCGGAGCGATGCCGGAGATCCGTGCCCGCGACGTACACCGAGAACCGACGCCGCGGCTCGGCGGCATCGCCATGTTCTTCGGCCTGTGCGCGGGGCTGCTCGTCGCCGACCATCTGTCGAATCTCAACAGCGTCTTCGAGCTCTCCAACGAGCCGCGGGCGCTGCTCTCCGGTGCCGCGCTGATCTGGCTGATCGGTGTGCTGGACGACAAGTTCGAGATCGACGCGCTGATCAAGCTGGGCGGCCAGATGATCGCCGCGGGTGTGATGGTGATGCAGGGTCTGACGATCCTGTGGCTGCCCATCCCCGGCATCGGCACCGTCTCGCTCACCCAGTGGCAGGGCACACTGCTCACGGTCGCCCTGGTCGTCATCACCATCAACGCGGTGAACTTCGTGGACGGCCTGGACGGTCTCGCCGCGGGCATGGTCTGCATCGCCGCCGCCGCCTTCTTCCTGTACGCGTACCGCATCTGGTACGGCTACACGATCGAGGCCGCCGCCCCCGCGACGCTGTTCACGGCCATCCTCATGGGCATGTGCCTGGGCTTCCTGCCGCACAACATGCATCCGGCGCGGATCTTCATGGGCGACTCCGGCTCGATGCTGATCGGTCTGGTGCTGGCCGCCTCCGCGATCTCGGTGACCGGACAGGTCGACCCGGACGCGCTGAAGCTGTTCGAGGGCAGCACCCGCGAGGCCACACACGCGGCACTGCCGGTGTTCATCCCGCTGCTGCTGCCGCTGACGATCATCGCGATCCCGGTCGCGGACCTGCTCCTGGCGATCGTCCGCCGCACCTGGAGCGGCAAGTCGCCGTTCGCGGCCGACCGCGGGCATCTCCACCACCGGCTGCTGGAGATCGGGCATTCGCACAGCCGCGCCGTCCTGATCATGTACTTCTGGTCCGCGCTGATCGCCTTCGGTGTCGTGCTCTACTCGGTGCACTCGGCGTCGATGTGGATCGTCTTCGCGATCGTCGTGCTGAGCTTCGTGGGCCTGGTGCTCCTGCTGCTGCCGCGCTTCACCCCGCGCGCCCCGCGTTGGGCGGAGGCCTTCGTTCCGCCGCGCTACCGGCGCCGTCGTCCGCAGCCCGCGTTGACGCTCTCGTACGGCAAGACGGGTGAGGAAGCGGCCGGCGAGCCCCCGGAAGAGCGCATTCCGGTGCCCGCCGGCATCAATGGAGCGACCGCGATCGGCTCCCGTTCGCGCTTCACGGACCGGCGTAAGGCCGGAACGCCCGGTTGACGTTCTCGCGACAGGCGAGTCCGCTTTTCGGGCCAATACCAGACAAACCGGTCCGCTGTCGTGCACACACGCGCAGGGTCACTCTCATGTGTGAGAGTTGGCACACTCTCGGGTAAAGACCTATTCAAATAGTTTGTGATACGGTTCACGAGAGCCGGAGACAGAGCCGAAAGACCGTAGTGCGACGGTCTCTTCGGCCGCGAGACACACCTCGGACCGGATCTACGCTCGTCCATGACGACACCACTGCCCCCACCACCATGCGGAGCTGCCGCCATGCCGTCCAACGACGTCCGGACTCTTCTTCAGACCGTCGTACCCACCGCTGCCGCCGGCGCGATCGCCGCCGTGATCAGCGGTGTGGTCGCCGGCGGCAAGGGAGCCCTCGGCGCTGTCGTCGGCACGCTGGTGGTCATCGTCTTCATGGGCATCGGGATCGTCATCCTGCAGCGGACCGCGAAGAGCCTCCCGCAGCTGTTCCAGGCGATGGGTCTGATGCTCTACACGACGCAATTGCTCGTGCTGTTCGTCTTCATCGCCGCCTTCAAGAACACGACTCTGTTCGAACCCAAGACGTTCGCGGCCACGCTTATCGCGGTGACGCTCGTCTGGGTGGCTGCTCAGGCCCGTGCCCACATGAAGGCCAAAATCCTTTACGTCGAGCCGGAGCCGTCCGATGCCCACAAGGGCGAAAAGACGGGGCCGTCGTCGTGACGGGTAGGGCCGGGATAAGCGAGCGTTCGCGATCCTGCTATCGTCCGGTGCCAACTGCGGCACTGCGGGCGCGGGCATCTGAGCTGACGCCTGCTCGATCGCGAGGCCTCGATGCCTGACCGCCGCCCCCACATCCGAAACACCAGTCCGGTGCCGACTCGCGGCTGCGCGCCGCGCCGACACAACGAGGTTGCCGAACCCATGCGTCACGCCGAAGGAGCCCGCGGTGAGTGCTGAACAGACCACGCTCGCCTTTGACTGGAGCTGCCGCATCATGGCCGACAACGGCTGTGGCTTTCCGGCACCGGGCCTCCACTCCTTTCTCTTCAAGCCGATGGCCACCGTCGGCGGCTTCGAGTTCAACAAGGTGATGCTGCTCGCGCTGATCACCACGCTTGTCGTCGTCGGCTTCTTCTGGGCGGCCTTCGGCAAGGCGAAGGTGGTGCCGGGCAAGCTCCAGATGATCGGCGAGGCCGGCTACGACTTCGTGCGCCGCGGCATCGTCTACGAGACCATCGGAAAGCGTGAGGGCGAGAAGTACGTCCCGCTCATGGTCTCGATCTTCTTCTTCGTCTGGATCATGAACATCTGGTCCGTGATCCCGCTGGCCCAGTTCCCGGTGGCCTCGATCATCGCGTACCCGATGGTGCTGGCGCTCCTCGTCTACGTGATCTGGGTGTCGCTGACCTTCAAGCGCCACGGCTTCGTCGGCGGCTGGAAGAACATCACCGGTTACGACCCGTCGCTCGGCCCGATCAAGTGGCTGGTGTCGTTCATCGAGTTCTTCTCGAACCTCCTCGTGCGCCCGTTCACGCACGCGGTCCGACTCTTCGCCAACATGTTCGCCGGTCACCTGATGCTGGTGATGTTCACGGTCGCCTCCTGGTACCTGCTGAACAGCTGGCTGATCCCGGCCGCCGGCGTCTCCTTCGTGATGACGATGGGCATGATCGGTTTCGAGCTCTTCGTCCAGGCCGTCCAGGCGTACGTCTTCGTACTGCTGGCCTGCTCCTACATTCAGGGTGCTCTCGCCGAGCACCACTGAGTAATCCCGCCCCGCACCACCCCGGAAACGTCCGGTGGCCAACCCCCACCGGTCCGTAAATGAAAAGGAAGAATCAGCATGGCTGCCACTGAGACCCTCGCCGCCGTCACCGGTTCGCTCGGCTCCATCGGCTACGGCCTCGCCGCCATCGGCCCCGGCGTCGGCGTTGGCATCGTCTTCGGTAACGGCACCCAGGCTCTGGCCCGTCAGCCCGAGGCTGCCGGCCTGATCCGTGCCAACCAGATCCTCGGCTTCGCCTTCTGTGAGGCGCTCGCCCTCATCGGCATCGTTATGCCGTTCGTTTACGGCCAGTGATCTAACCCATCACTGACCACTTTCGACGAAAGGCACTGATGTGATCGCCAACCTCGTACAGCTGGCGGCCGAGGAGAAGCAGAACCCGCTTGTTCCTCCTGGCCCCGAGCTGCTCGTCGGCGCCATCGCCTTCGCCATCGTTTTCTTCTTCCTCGCCAAGAAGCTCCTCCCGAACATCAACAAGGTTCTGGACGAGCGCCGCGAGGCCATCGAAGGCGGCATGGAGAAGGCCGAGGCGGCCAAGGTCGAGGCCCAGAGCGTGCTGGAGCAGTACCGCGCTCAGCTCGCCGAGGCCCGTCACGAGGCCGCGCGTCTGCGCCAGGAGGCGACCGAGCAGGGCGCCGCGATCATCGCCGAGATGCGCGCGGAAGGCCAGCGGCAGCGCGAGGAGATCGTCGCGGCCGGCCACGCCCAGATCGAGGCCGACCGCAAGGCCGCGGCGTCCGCGCTGCGCCAGGACGTGGGCAAGCTCGCCACCGACCTGGCCGGCAAGCTGGTCGGTGAGTCCCTCGACGACCACGCCCGCCAGAGCCGCACCATCGACCGCTTCCTCGACGAGCTCGAGGAGAAGGCCGAGGCTGCCCGATGAACGGAGCGAGCCGCGAGGCGCTGGCTGCCGCACGCGAGTCCCTCGACGCGCTGACCGACAACACGTCGGTCGACGCGGCGAAGCTCGCCGAGGAGCTGGCCGCCGTTACCGCGCTGCTCAACCGCGAGGTGTCGCTGCGTCGGGTCCTGACCGACCCGGCGCAGGCCGGTGAGGCCAAGGCCGAGCTGGCTGCGCGGCTGCTGAGCGGTCAGGTGGGCGGCGAGACCGTCGACCTGGTCTCCGGCATGGTCCGTTCCCGCTGGTCGCAGTCGCGTGACCTGGTGGACGCGGTCGAGAAGCTGGCGGCCACCGCCGACCTCACCGCTGCCCAGCAGGCCGGCGTGCTCGACGACGTCGAGGACGAGCTGTTCCGGTTCGGCCGGATCGTCACCTCCAGCCCCGAGCTGCGGGCGGCGCTGACGGACCGCACGGCGAAGGCCTCAGCCAAGGGCGAGCTGCTGCGCAGCCTGCTCGGCGGCAAGGTCAGCCCGGTCACCGAGCGGCTGGTCGTGCGTCTTGTGACCGCGCCCCGGGGACGTAGCCTGGAAGCGGGACTCGAGTCCCTCTCCAAGCTCGCCGCGGCGCGCCGGGACAGGATCGTCGCGGTCGTGACCTCGGCGGTGCCGTTGACCGACCAGCAGAAGCAGCGGCTCGGAGCCGTGCTGGCGAAGCTGTACGGCCGCGACATGCACCTGAACCTGGACGTGGACCCCGAGGTCCTCGGCGGGATCTCGGTGCGCGTCGGCGACGAGGTCATCGACGGCACGATCGCGGACCGGATCGCCGAGGCGAACCGCCGCATCGCCGGCTGACAGCCACCAACTCAAAAAGCATTGCTAGAGCGGCCCGGTTGGGCCGCAGAGGATTCCTGGGGGTCGCCCCCAGACCCCCAAAGTGAAACTTCGGGCCCAACAAGGAGAGCAGGGAACCCAGATGGCGGAGCTCACGATCCGGCCGGAGGAGATCCGGGACGCGCTGGAGAACTTCGTCCAGTCGTACAAGCCGGACGCGGCCTCGCGCGAGGAGGTCGGTACGGTCAGCCTTGCCGGCGACGGCATCGCGAAGGTCGAGGGCCTTCCCTCGACCATGGCCAACGAACTGCTGCAGTTCGAGGACGGCACCCTCGGCCTCGCCCTCAACCTCGAGGAGCGCGAGATCGGTGCCATCGTCCTCGGTGAGTTCAGCGGTATCGAGGAGGGCCAGCCGGTCCAGCGCACCGGCGAGGTCCTGTCCGTCGCCGTCGGCGAGGGCTACCTCGGCCGCGTTGTCGACCCGCTCGGCAACCCGATCGACGGCCTCGGCGAGATCGAGACCTCGGGCCGCCGCGCCCTTGAGCTGCAGGCCCCCACGGTCATGCAGCGCAAGTCGGTCCACGAGCCGATGGAGACGGGCTACAAGGCCGTCGACGCGATGACCCCGATCGGCCGTGGCCAGCGTCAGCTGATCATCGGCGACCGCCAGACCGGCAAGACCGCCCTGGCCGTCGACACGATCATCAACCAGCGCGACAACTGGCGCTCCGGCGACGTGAACAAGCAGGTCCGCTGCATCTACGTCGCCATCGGCCAGAAGGGCTCCACCATCGCGTCCGTGCGTGGCGCGCTGGAGGAGGCCGGCGCCCTGGAGTACACGACGATCGTCGCCGCTCCGGCGTCCGACCCGGCCGGCTTCAAGTACCTGGCGCCGTACACCGGTTCGGCCATCGGCCAGCACTGGATGTACGAGGGCAAGCACGTCCTCATCATCTTCGACGACCTGTCGAAGCAGGCCGACGCCTACCGTGCCGTGTCCCTGCTGCTGCGCCGCCCGCCGGGCCGTGAGGCCTACCCGGGTGACGTCTTCTACCTGCACTCGCGTCTGCTGGAGCGCTGCGCCAAGCTCTCCGACGAGATGGGCAAGGGCTCGATGACGGGTCTGCCGATCGTCGAGACCAAGGCGAACGACGTGTCGGCGTTCATCCCGACCAACGTCATCTCCATCACCGACGGCCAGTGCTTCCTGGAGTCCGACCTGTTCAACGCCGGTCAGCGTCCGGCCCTGAACGTCGGTATCTCGGTCTCCCGAGTCGGTGGCTCCGCCCAGCACAAGGCGATCCGCCAGGTCTCCGGCCGCCTCCGTGTGGACCTCGCCCAGTACCGCGAGCTGGAGGCGTTCGCCGCCTTCGGTTCCGACCTGGACGCCGCGTCGAAGGCTTCGCTGGAGCGCGGTAAGCGCATGGTCGAGCTGCTGAAGCAGCCGCAGTACGCCCCGTACTCCACCGAGGACCAGGTCGTCTCCGTCTGGGCCGGTACCAACGGCAAGATGGACGACGTTCCGGTCGCGGACATCCGCCGCTTCGAGGCCGAGCTCCTTGAGTACCTGCACCGCGAGCAGAAGCCCCTCATGACCTCCATCATCGAGGGCGGCAAGATGTCGGACGACACCATTGCCAAGATCGCGGAGCAGGTCGACACCTTCAAGAAGCAGTTCGAGACCTCCGACGGCAAGCTCCTCGGCGAGGACGCTCCGGCCGCCGTCAACGTCTCGAAGTGACGACGGAAGGGACCTGACTCATGGGAGCACAGCTCCGGGTCTACAAGCGTCGTATCAAGTCGGTCACCGCGACGAAGAAGATCACCAAGGCGATGGAGATGATCTCCGCCTCGCGCATCGTCAAGGCGCAGCGCAAGGTGGCAGCCTCCACGCCGTACGCGACCGAGCTCACCCGCGCGGTCACGGCGGTGGCGACCGGTTCGAACACCAAGCACCCGCTGACCACGGAGGCGGACGCCCCGAGCCGCGCCGCGGTACTGCTCATCACGAGCGACCGCGGTCTGGCCGGCGGCTACTCCTCCAACGCCATCAAGACGGCCGCCCGGCTCACCGAGCGGCTCCGTGGCGAGGGCAAGGACGTCGACACCTTCATCGTCGGCCGCAAGGGTGTCGCCTACTACGGCTTCCGTGAGCTCAAGATCGCGGACTCGTGGACCGGCTTCACCGACAACCCGTCGTACGCGGACGCCAAGGCGGTCGCGGCGCCCCTGATCGAGGCGATCGAGAAGGAGACGGCCGAGGGTGGTGTGGACGAACTCCACATCGTCTTCACCGAGTTCGTCTCGATGCTGACGCAGACGCCGGTGGACAACCGGCTGCTGCCGCTCAGCCTCGCGGAGGTCAACGAGGAGACGGACAGCAAGAAGGGCGAGATCCTTCCGCTGTTCGACTTCGAGCCGTCGGCGGAGGACGTCCTCGACGCCCTGCTGCCGCGGTACGTCGAGAGCCGGATCTACAACGCTCTGCTGCAGGCCGCCGCTTCCGAGCACGCGGCCCGCCGCCGGGCGATGAAGTCGGCGACCGACAACGCGGGCGAGCTGATCAACACGTATTCCCGACTTGCCAACGCGGCCCGCCAGGCCGAAATCACCCAGGAAATCAGCGAGATCGTCGGTGGCGCGAGCGCCCTGGCCGACGCGACCGCGGGGAGTGACTACTAATGACCACCACTGTTGAGCCGACCGCTCCTGCTGGCGTGGCCACTGGCCGCGTCTCGCGGGTCATCGGCCCGGTTGTCGACGTGGAGTTCCCCGTCGACGCGATGCCGGAGATCTACAACGCGCTGACCGTCGAGGTCGCGGACCCGGCCCAGGCCGGCGCCACCCGGACCCTGACTCTCGAGGTTGCCCAGCACCTCGGTGAGGGTGTGGTCCGCACGATCTCGATGCAGCCCACCGACGGTCTGGTCCGCCAGGCCCCGGTGACCAACACGGGCAAGGGCATCACCGTCCCGGTCGGCGACTTCACCAAGGGCAAGGTGTTCAACACCCTCGGTGAGGTGCTGAACGAGCCGGAGGCCAACGGCCAGGAGACCGAGCGCTGGGCGATCCACCGCAGGGCCCCGAAGTTCGAGGACCTCGAGTCGAAGACCGAGATGTTCGAGACCGGCCTGAAGGTCGTCGACCTTCTCACCCCGTACGTCAAGGGTGGAAAGATCGGTCTGTTCGGTGGCGCGGGTGTGGGCAAGACCGTCCTCATCCAGGAAATGATCATGCGTGTGGCCAAGCTGCACGAGGGTGTTTCCGTGTTCGCCGGTGTCGGTGAGCGCACCCGTGAGGGCAACGACCTCATCGCGGAGATGGAGGAGTCCGGCGTTCTGGACAAGACCGCGCTGGTCTTCGGCCAGATGGACGAGCCCCCGGGCACCCGTCTGCGCGTGGCCCTGGCCGGTCTGACCATGGCGGAGTACTTCCGCGATGTGCAGAAGCAGGACGTGCTGTTCTTCATCGACAACATCTTCCGCTTCACCCAGGCCGGTTCCGAGGTGTCCACCCTGCTCGGCCGTATGCCGTCCGCGGTGGGTTACCAGCCGAACCTGGCGGACGAGATGGGCCTCCTGCAGGAGCGCATCACCTCGACCCGTGGTCACTCGATCACCTCGATGCAGGCGATCTACGTCCCCGCGGACGACCTGACCGACCCGGCGCCGGCCACCACCTTCGCCCACCTCGACGCGACGACGGTTCTGTCCCGTCCGATCTCCGAGAAGGGCATCTACCCCGCGGTGGACCCGCTGGACTCCACGTCCCGCATCCTGGACCCGCGCTACATCTCGCAGGACCACTACAACGCCGCCATGCGCGTCAAGGGAATCCTGCAGAAGTACAAGGACCTCCAGGACATCATCGCGATCCTCGGTATCGACGAGCTGGGCGAGGAGGACAAGCTCGTTGTCCACCGTGCCCGTCGTGTCGAGCGCTTCCTGTCCCAGAACACCCACGCGGCGAAGCAGTTCACCGGTGTGGACGGTTCGGACGTTCCGCTCGACGAGTCGATCGCCGCGTTCAACGCGATCTGCGACGGTGAGTACGACCACTTCCCCGAGCAGGCGTTCTTCATGTGCGGTGGCCTCGAGGACCTCAAGGCCAACGCCAAGGAGCTCGGCGTCTCCTGAGTCCCGTGACTCACAGAGGGGGGCGGGTCCCGCC
>NZ_JBSGZO010000142.1:0-18056 GCF_053611045.1 Streptomyces sp. NPDC054841
CCCCAAACGTCTGGAGTCGGCCCCCCGGCCCCCCAGCCCTCTGACGCCCCCAGCCCTACTGACCCGGCAAGCTACACGCTTGTTCGACGTTGCGCCTGCCCTACGCGTCAGAAATCCCTCGGATCGGCGAAATGCGTGTCGTTCAGGGCAAGTTGACAACGTAGGCAGAACGGAGGAGGTCCCCTCGCCGGCCGACGAGGGGACCTCCTGATCGCTTCACGGTCAGTTGGTGGTGAAGCTGAGCACCAGGTACTCCGGATCGCCCGATGCGGAGCTGCTCGGCTTGCTGAGCATCGTCTCGGACATGAACAGCCGGCCGTTGGTGTACTTGATCTCGGCGTAGTCCAGGCTGAAGCTGGTCTCCGCGTCCCGGATCGACTCGTCCGCAGGGTTCTCCAGCAGCACCGTCTGCTTGAAGGTGCCGCCGTCGATGCTGATGATCTGGCCGCCCTTGTCGTACGGCGGCTTCTTGTACGCGATGATGTTGCCGCCGTCCATGCGCAGCGGGTAGATCGTGTACCGGTCGCCCGCGTCGGCCTTGTCGGTGGTCGGCTTGCCGGTGTTCAGGTCGAACGAGACGATCTCGTTGGTGTCGCCGTACTCGCCGCCGCCCTCGTGTTCCTCGGTGGGCAGGTACAGTCGGCCGTTGCCGACGACCGCGCTCTGGCAGAACTCGACCTCGGTGGAGCCGCAGCTCGCGGCGAACCGGTCGGCATCCGCGGCGATCTTGACCTTCAGCTTGCCGGTCTTCTCGTCGACGACGAAGAAGTCCGAGATGCTGCTGCCGTCCCCGGCGGTGTCACCGACGTCCGCGGCGACGACCAGCGGCTTGGTGGAGACGATGCCCGCGTACTCGACGCCCGCCGGCATCTTGAACGAGGAGGCGGGCGCTCCGGTCGCCGGGTTCAGCGGCTGGATGACGACGTACTGGCTGCCGTACTCGCCGCACTTGCGGGCCGCCACCAGCGCCTCGCCGCCGCCGTAGCCCATGTCGTAGCAGTTCTCGGCGTTGGCCTCGGGCTTCCAGCGGATGGCTCCGGTGCCGAGGTCGAAGGCCGCGCCGCCGTCGGTGCCGCCGGCGGCGACCGTGTTGCCGCTCAGCGTGATCTCGTTGTAGCGGACCTTCTCGTCACCGGTCCCCTTGGCCGACTTGGTCCACAGGAGCTTGCCGGCCTTCAGGTCGATGGCACCCACCTCGGTGCACGTCTGGTAGTTCTTC
The DNA here is from genome assembly GCF_053611045.1 of Streptomyces sp. NPDC054841. Taxonomy (NCBI): domain Bacteria; kingdom Bacillati; phylum Actinomycetota; class Actinomycetes; order Kitasatosporales; family Streptomycetaceae; genus Streptomyces; species Streptomyces sp. NPDC054841. The sequence goes on from NZ_JBSGZO010000142.1 coordinate 1,220, forward strand.
GGCGGGACGCGCTTGGCGGGCTCGAAGGCGATCGCGGTCTTGTGGTCCGCGGTGGCGTGCCGGGAGGCCGCGCACACCTGGCCGGGCAGCGGAATGGTCCACAGCACCGTGCCCTTGGCCAGGTCGTAGCCGACGACGGAGTTGATGCCGGTCTTGACGTAGGCCGAGTCGGTGACCCAGGAACCGACCACGCTGGTGATGTCGGTGACCTTGGGCTGCGGCAGCTGGAAGGCCACCTTGGCCGCGGTGTTGGCGGGCGCTTTCTCCTTGCCGCCACCGCCGATGGCCTTGCTCTTGCCGCCGTCGGCGCCCTCGGTCGAACCCTTGGCGTCGTCCTTCTTGGAGTCGTCGCCGCCGCTCGACGCGAACCAGACACCACCGCCGACGATCAGGACCACCGCGACGACCGCCGCGATGATGATCTGCATCTGGGTGTTCAGCTTCTTGCCGCCGCCCAGGCCGCCCTGCTGGGGCGGCAGGTACTGCGGCTGCGCGGGCTGGGTCGGGTAGCCGTAGCCGTAGGGCTGCTGCCCCATCGGCTGGGTCGACGACTGGCCGGGGGCCTGCGGATAGCCGTACCCGGCGGGCTGGCCGGGCGGCGGCGTCTGCGGATAGCCGTAACCGGGGTTCTGCGGGGCCGGGGTGGGCGCGCCGAAACCACCGGGCGGAGGATCCTGCGGGGCACCGAAGCCACCGGGCGGAGGATCCTGGGGCGCACCGAAGCCGCCCTGAGGAGGAGCCTGCGGGGGCTGGTTCGGAGCCTGGGGCGGCTGGTTCGGGGGCTGATTCGGCGGCTGCGGCGGCTGGTTGGGCGGCTGCGGTGGCTGCGTCATGCGTACGTACCTCTGAAGAGAAGAAGAAGTCTGTCGGTTCCGGGGCGTCCGTCGGACGCGGTCACTCGCCGAAGGCCATCATGGTCTCCCTCGTTTTCTCCTCGCGGTCGTCCAGGGCCACGACTGCGTTCGCCACGAGAATGAAACGGCCGTCGATGTACAGCGCCGTGGGCATGTGCATTCTCATCTCGGTCTCGCGGCTCGCCAGCGGCTGCTGCAACAGCACTCGGGGCGCGCCTCCGCCCGGCGGGATGAGGGCGAGTGCCCCGGCCTGCTGCCTCGTTTCCGAGATGCGCACCAGCAGACCGTCCTCGGACATCCGTACCGGCGTCATGAGGTGCTTGCCCGGGGCGGCGCTGCGCCACTTCGGCTTGCCGGTGGCGAGGTCGAAGGCGACGATCTTGTTGCCCGTGAGCTCACCCTTCGCGTCGAGGCCCCAGCCCTTGGGCTCGGTCGCGAAGTAGAGGGTGTCGCCGTCCGCGAGAACCCCCTGACAGGTCTGGAGGTTGTTGTCGTCGGCCGACCGCTCACCACAGGCGTCGAGGAAGCCCGCGTCCCCGTCGCCGATGAGCGTGGAGCGCTTGGTTCCCTTGTCGGTGAGGACGACGACGGCTCGCCTGCCTCCCCGCGAGGCGTTGGAGACGGAGACGACGAGGGGCTCGGCGGACAAGACGTGGTCGATCTTGTAGCCGACGGGAAGTTTGTACGCCCAGCGGGACTTCCCGGTCACCGGGTCGACTTCGTGGATCTCCTCCCGCTCCTTGGCCGTGTCGGCGTGCGGGCAGTTGACGGCAGCGATCAGTCTGGCGCCGGCGGCGTACGCGTACGGCAGGCAGTTCTGCTTCCAGTCACCGAAGCCCGGCAGCGGCTTTCCGTCGCTCATCCGGTACGCGGAGGAGTGCTTGAAGCGGCCGGCGGTGACCGTGTTCCCCACGATCACCATCGAGTAATCGGTGAACATGTCGAGAAGGCCGCCCCTGGCGATCTTCTGTCGCCAGCCGGGCTTGCCGGTGCGCAGATCGACCAGCTGCATCTGGCGGCACTCGTCGTCCCGCGAGCCCGGCTTCTCCCGGAGCGCGAGGACGATCTTGCCGTCGGCGGAGGCGTTCCGGGTGCCCCGGCAGATCTCGCTGCCCAGCGGCAGGCTCCACTTCAGGGTTCCGTCGGTCAGCGAGTGGGCGGTGACCGTGCGGTACACGGCGGTGACGACGGTGTCCCCGACCACCCAGGGACCGAGCACATCGTTGCCGGAGGGGGGCAGGTCCACGTCGTTCTTGCGGAGCCACAGCATCTTCGCGTCACCGGGCTTGCGTGCGGCGTTGACGCGGGCGGCCTCCTTGGCGTCCGGCGCGGTCGAGCCGGGACCGGTGACCGGCTTCGGTGACGGGCCGGAACTCGGTCCGGCGACGGGCTTCTTGCCGTTCTTGCCGCCGTCGCCGCCGGACAGCGCGAACCAGGTCCCGCCGCCGACAGCGAGCACCGCGGCCAGGCCCGCGGCGAGCAGCGCCCCGGGCCTGCCGGTGAACCGCCGGGGACGCCGGGGGGCGCCGCCGGGCGGCGTGCCCGGGCCGGGCACCGGGGACAACTGGTCGCCGCCGTACGGGTTCAGCCGGCCGTACGGTCCTGCCTGCGGCGGGCCGTACGGTCCTGCCTGGTCCGGTCCGGGCGGGGGCGAGGAATGAGTGGGATGTGTCATCGGAGTCAGACAGCCGTCACTTGCCGAAGGCCATCATCGTCTTGGTCTCTTTCTCTTCCTTGTCGTTCGACGCGCTGACCCGGCCGCTCGCGATGAAGAAACGGCCGTCCTGGTAGGCCAGGCTCGGCGACCAGAAGGAGCTTTCGATCTGGGCGGTCGACGCGGGGTTCTGCAGGATCACGGCCGGCTTCCCGCCGGTCGGCGCCAGCGTCGCCACCGCGCCGCCCGCGTTGTACGACGCCTCCATGTACAGCAGGACGCTGGAGCCCTCCATCCGCAGCGGGATCATCGTGCGGTCGGCGGGCGCGTCGGCGCGCCACTTGACCTTGCCGGTGCTGAGGTTGAACGCCACGACGGAGTTGGTGCGGGCCGCGCCGCCCTCCTTGGGCTCGGTCGCCATGTAGAAGGTGTTGGCGTCGGCGGCGACGCCGACACAGCCCTCCAGGGTTTTGCCGAAGACGACGAAGCCGCCGCCGCAGCGCGGCTGGAAGCGGTCCTTGCCGCCGTCGATCTGCGAACGCAGCGTGCCGTTCGCGTTGAGCGCGATGACGCTCCACTTCTTCTGTTCGCGCTGGCTCAGCGAGACGACCAGGGGGCTGACCGAATAGACCTTGTCGACCTCCCAGTTGACCGGGAGCTTGTAGGTCCACTTGGCCTTGCCGGTGACCGGGTCGAGCTCCTGGAGCTGTTCCTGGGTCTTGTCGATGTCGCCGGTGCGGCAGGACTCGGCGGCGATCAGCTTGGGGCCGCCGGCGAACGCCTCCGGCTGGCAGTTGCCCGGCAGCTTGCCGAACAGCGGCTTGCCGTCGCTGATCCGGAACGCATCGGCGTTGCCGGTGCGGGCGGCGGTCACCGTGTCGCCGCTGATCGCCAGCGTGATGTCGGAGAGCAGGTCGAAGGCGCCCTTCTTGGTGATCTCCTTCTTCCAGCCGGCCTTGCCGGTCTTCAGGTCGACCAGCTGCATCTGGGTGCACTTGGCGTCGCTGGTGGTGCCGTCCTTGAAGCCGATGACGAGCTTGCCGTCCTCGGTGCTGCGGACGGGCGCGGCGCACAGCTCGCCGGGCAGCGGCAGGGTCCACTTCTTCGTGCCGTCGGCGACCGAGAAGCCCGCGAGCTCCTTGTACATGCCCTTGACGACGAGGTCGCCGACGAACCACGGGCCCTGCATCTCGGCGCCGTTGCGCGGCAGGTCGATGTCGTTCTTCGCGAGCCACAGCACCTTCGACTCGCCGTCCTTGCGACCGGCGTTGAGGTCGTCCGCGGCATTGCGGCCGCCGCCGCTGCCGTCGCCCTGGTCGACGGATGCCGAACCGCTCGGCCGCGGCGACGCGCTCTGCTTGGCGTCGGGCGTCTTCTCGTCGTCACCGCCGCTCAGTGCGAACCAGGTGCCGGTCCCGATGACGAGGAGGGCCGCCACGGCCGCACCGATGACGACACCGGGCTTGCCCTTGAAGAAGTTGCCACTGCCACCGCCCTGCGGGGGCGTGGGGGCGCCGGGGTACTGCGGCTGGGTGGGGTAGCCGTAGCCGCCCTGCGGCTGTCCGTACGGGCCGGGCTGCTGGCCGTACGGACCCGGCTGGTTGTACGGGCCGGGCTGGCCGGGGGCCTGCTGCGGGTAGCCGTAACCGGGCTGCGGCCCGCCGGGCGGCGGGGTCTGCGGATAGCCGTAGCCGGGCTGTCCCGCGGGCTGCCCCGAAGGCGGCGCCGCCGGGGCCTGCGGCGGAACCGGCGGCATCTGGGGCGGCTGCGCGGGCTGTTGGGGGACCTGGTGCTGAGGGTCCTGCGGAGAGCCGAAGCCTCCCTGCGGCGGTTGCTGGCTGGGTGGCTGAGTCATTTCAGCTCTTCCCCCTTTGTGCGGTCCACAGCCCGACCGGCCTCCCCCGCGATTCCATCGGGCAGTTGCCTGAGGAAAGGAGCGAATCGGACATGGATTGCGCAGCGTCACGTCAGTCGAGCGGGGTTTCTTTCTATCACCTGACAGTTGTGAAAAACGGGGCCGGTCCGCCCCTGTACCCAAGGGAGAACCGGCCCGTGATGCCGTTGTTATCGGGAGTCCGGGGGCGCCCCGGGACGGTGCAGTCGGCTCCGCGCGCTTTCTTTGCACACACCCTCAGGCGTCTTCGGCGAGCTCCAGCCAGCGCATCTCCAACTCCTCGCGCTCTGCGGCCAGTTCACGCAGCTCGGCGTCGAGTTTCGCCACCTTCTCGAAGTCGGTGGCGTTTTCGGCGATTTGCGAGTGCAGCTTGGTCTCCTTGTCGGAGACCTTGTCCAGTTGCCGCTCGATCTTCTGCAGCTCCTTCTTCGCGGCGCGGACGTCCGCCGCGGACTTCTCCGGAGTGGCGGACTTCTCGGACGCGGCGGGTGCCGGGGCAGCGGCCTCGATCATCCTGGCCCGGCGCTCCAGGTACTCGTCGATGCCGCGCGGCAGCATCCGCAGCGCCGCGTCGCCGAGCAGCGCGAACACCCGGTCGGTCGTCCGCTCGATGAAGAAGCGGTCGTGGGAGATGACGATCATCGAGCCGGGCCAGCCGTCGAGGAGGTCCTCCAGCTGGGTCAGGGTCTCGATGTCGAGGTCGTTGGTGGGCTCGTCGAGGAACAGCACGTTCGGCTCGTCCATCAGCAGCCGCAGCAGTTGCAGCCGGCGCCGCTCACCGCCGGACAGATCGCCGACCGGGGTCCACTGCTTCTCCTTGGAGAAGCCGAACTGCTCGCACAGCTGCCCCGCGGTCATCTCCCGGCCCTTGCCGAGGTCGACCCGGTCGCGCACCTGCTGGACGGCCTCCAGCACCCGCAGGGCGGGGTCGAGTTCGGCGACCTCCTGGGAGAGATAGGCCAGCTTCACCGTCTTGCCGGTGACGATCCGGCCCGCGGGAGGCTGCTTCTCGCCGTCGCTGCGGGCGGCCTCGGCCATCGCGCGCAGCAGGGAGGTCTTGCCCGCGCCGTTGACCCCGACCAGGCCGATGCGGTCGCCGGGGCCGAGCTGCCAGGTCAGATGCTTCACCAGCAGCTTCTCACCCGCCTGCACCGTCACGTTCTCCAGGTCGAAGACGGTCCTGCCGAGCCGGGAGGAGGCGAACTTCATCAGTTCGGAGGTGTCGCGCGGCGGCGGCACGTCCTTGATCAGCTCATTGGCGGCCTCGACCCGGAAGCGCGGCTTCGACGTACGGGCGGGGGCGCCGCGGCGCAGCCAGGCCAGCTCCTTGCGGACCAGGTTCTGCCGCTTGACCTCCTCGGTGGCGGCGATGCGCTCACGCTCGGCGCGCGCGAAGACGTAGTCGGAGTAGCCGCCCTCGTACTCGTAGACCGCGCCGCGCTGGACGTCCCACATGCGCGTGCAGACCTGGTCGAGGAACCAGCGGTCGTGGGTGACGCACACGAGGGCCGAGCGGCGCTCGCGGAGGTGGCGGGCGAGCCAGGCGATGCCCTCGACGTCCAGATGGTTCGTGGGCTCGTCGAGGACGATCAGGTCCGGCTCGCCGATGAGCAGCTTCGCGAGGGCGATGCGGCGCCGCTCACCGCCGGAGAGCGGGGCGATGACGGTGTCCAGGCCCTGCGGGAAGCCGGAGAGGTCGAGACCGTCGAACAGCCCGGTGAGCACGTCGCGGATCTTGGCGTTGCCCGCCCACTCGTGGTCGGCGAGGTCGCCGATGACCTCGTGCCGGATGGTGGCGGAGGGGTCGAGCGAATCGTGCTGGGTGAGCACCCCGAGGCGCAGCCCGCCGCTGTGGGTGACCCGGCCGGTGTCGGCCTCCTCCAGCTTGGCGAGCATACGGATGAGGGTCGTCTTGCCGTCTCCGTTGCGCCCTACGACACCGATGCGGTCCCCCTCGGACACGCCGAGGGAGACCCCGTCGAGCAGGGCACGGGTGCCGTACACCTTGCTGACTGCCTCGACATTGACCAGGTTGACGGCCATCAACGCTCCAGATGAGGGGATTGAACGGCCTCCCAGCCTAGTCGCCGGAAGTGACACCGCCCGCCGCGAGGGCCGTGCGGCCCCCTCGGCCCGTGCGCTCCACCAGGAACCAGCCCACCAGGGCCATCGCGACGGCGGCCGGGGCGGTGACGGGGAACGCGATCAGCGTCGCCGAGTGACCGTCCAGGAGACCGCCGAAGCCGACCATGGACAGGCCGAGCACGCCGAGCAGGCACAGGGTGATACCGAGGGCGGCGAGCGGGCCCGGGCCGGGGGTGAGGGGTGCGGGCGATGGCCGTTCGAAGCGGCGGAACGCGGCGACCAGCACCGCGGTCAGGACGGCTGCGGCGGCGATCCGCGGCAGCGTCTGCGCCCACCAGGCGCCCGAGGCCGGTTCGGGCAGCGGGATGTCGAAGGCGAGGAGGGCGCCGTAGACGCCGAGCATGGCGGTGAGGTGCCACAGGAAGGCGGTCATGGCGATGCCGTTCGCGGCGACGACCGTCCGCCACACCCGGGGCCGGGCGACCAGGCGGGCGCCGGGCCCGCGCAGCAGCTCCACCGCGCCGACCAGCCACAGGCCGTGGCAGAGGAGGGCGAGGGTGGGCGGGGCCATGTTGGAGACCTTCTCGCCCGGCATGCCGACCATGGACAGCGGATACGGGCCGAGGGCGACCAGCGCGGCGGCTCCGGCCAGCCCGGTCGCGGCGAGTACGGCCGGCAGTCGCAGCCGGCCGTCGGCGCGCAGGAAGCCGAGCTGGTGCACGGCCAGCCAGACGAACGCGAAGTTCAGGAACTCCACGAAGGGGACGTCGAGCGCGAACCGCAGCACGTCCACCGCGACTGCGCCGCCCGCGAGCGCCCCGAACGCGCCCCAGCCGTACCGCTCGTGCAGCTTCAGCAGCGGCGGGGTGAAGGCCACCATCGCCAGATAGATCCCGATGAACCAGAGCGGCTGGGTCACCAGCCGCAGCGTGACCCCGGTCAGCCCGCCGCCCCCGCCGAGCAGTTGGACGATCAGCGCGGCCGCTCCCCAGACCAGGACGAAGACCATGGTGGGACGCAGCAGCCTGCGCAGCCGGGCCCGCAGGAACGCCGCGTACAGCGGTCCCTCGGAGCCCTCCGGCTGCTTGCGGCGCAGCGAGCGGTAGGAGAGCGCGTGCGAGAAGCCGCCGACGAAGAAGAACACCGGCATGATCTGCAGGGCCCAGGTGAGGAGTTGGAGCTCCGGCACGACGGCGAGCAGATTGCCGACGCCGTCGGCGGTGACGGCCGCCATCAGCCAGTGGCCGAGCACGACCGTCCCGAGTGAGGCGACCCGGAGCAGGTCGACGTAACGGTCCCGGGTGTCCGGGGTGGCTTCGGCGAGCGCACGAACGCTTGATCCCATACGGGTACGGTCGTGCCCCGGCCCCCGGCGCGCCAGCGCTCCCGTACTCAACTCCCGTATGAGTACGCGCCCCTGCCCGGGTGGCCCAGGGCGGGCCTGGGCCCGTGTCACCTGGTGGATCCGGCGCGACAAGGCGCGCCCATCCGGTTTGGAAATTCGGCTTCGCACGACCAGTGGTGATCACTACGGTGAATGGCCATGACCGATACCTGGCACGTACTTGAGCAGGCACACGCAGCGCTCCGGGCCACCGTGGCACAGCTGGCACAGCTGGCACCGGGGGACCTGCACAAGCCCACGCCCTGCGACCAGTGGAACGTCACGCAGGTGATCCAGCACGCTGCCGGCGACCAGCGCGCCTACGCCCAGGCCATCACCGGGCACGACGGTCCGTCCGGCAATCCGTTCGAGCCGTCCGGTGAACTCGCCGAGTCGGCGGTCGAGCTGGTGGCGTCCGCGACGGCCGTCTCGTCCGCCGCCTGGGCGACGATCGGCGAGGACGTCCAGGAAGCGCCGGTGCCGCTGCCGCAGGGCCCTTTGCCGGCCTGGCAGGGGGTCGGCTACTGCGCCGTCGACGCCGCGGTCCACGCCTGGGACATCGCGGTGGCCACCGGCCAGGCATCACCGCTGACGAACGAGCTCGCCAAAGCTCTGATGCCGGCCGCCGTCGCGCTCACCGAGCCGCTGCGCGCGTACGGCGTGTACGCGGCGGTCGTCGACGCCGAGGAGGGTGACGACGATGCCGCGGCGCTGCTGAAGTACCTCGGGCGGCGTCCCGACTGGAAAGCCTGAGGGGCGGCGACCGGCCGCCGGATCGCGGCCCGGTTCCAGCGGCGCACAGGCCGGGCCCGTATGAGCAGCCCGCGCACTGCCGTGCCCCGACGCCGTCGTGGAACGGTTGGGGGGCGCCTGCGGCCGGCCCACGCGGCGTAGCCCCCTGGGGCCTGTCGTTTGGATCAGGCCGGCAGCGACATCTGCGGCTACCGCCGCGGGGCGAGCGGGGTCTGGCGCGTGCAGATGCAAGGCGGAGGAAGGAGCCACTGCGGTGGGGGTACCTCCCGTGCCCGAAGGGCTACGGGGGACTTGGCGACTGACGACAACGCCGCTGGGGGTCCCCCCAGGCGAAGCTCTGGGGGAGCGCGTGCCAGGGCACGCGAGCCCGGCAAGATCCGAACGACAGGCCCTACAGGACCGTCGCGCCGGCCGCCGGCGACTGTGCCACCCGTGCCGTGCGGCAGGTGCCCGAGGCCGTCAGGGCCTCGGCGATCTGGTCCGCCGCGTCCGCGTCCTTCGCGAGGAACGCCGTCGTCGGTCCCGAGCCGGACACGAGTGCGGCCAGCGCCCCCGCCTCCGTGCCCGCGGTGAGCGTGTCCGCGAGGGAGGGGCGCAGGGAGAGCGCCGCGGGCTGCAGGTCGTTCACCAGCGCCCCGGCCAGCGCGCCCGCGTCGCCGGTGCGCAGGGCGTCCAGCAGCAGCGGGGAGGCCACCGGGGCGGGGACGTCCACGCCCTCGTTCAGCCGGTCGAACTCCCGGTACACGGCGGGGGTGGACAGTCCGCCGTCGGCGACCGCGAACACCCAGTGGAACGCACCGCCGACCGGCAGCTCGGTGAGCCGCTCGCCCCGGCCCGTGCCGAGGGCCGCTCCGCCGACCAGGCTGAACGGCACATCGCTGCCGAGCACGGCGCAGATGTCGAGGAGCTCCGCCTTCGACGCCCCGGTGGACCACAGCGCGTCGCACGCCAGCAGCGCGCCCGCGCCGTCGGCGCTGCCGCCCGCCATGCCGCCCGCGACGGGGATGTCCTTCGCGATGTGGATGTGGACGGCCGGGTCGATGCCGTGGCGGGCGGCGAGCAGCTCGGCGGCGCGCGCGGCGAGGTTCGTACGGTCCAGGGGGACCTGGCCGGCGTCGGGGCCCGAGCAGCTGACCGTCAGGGACTCGGCCGGGGTAACGGTGATCTCGTCGTACAGCCCGACTGCGAGGAACACATTGGCCAGGTCGTGGTAGCCGTCGGCCCGCGCGGCGCCCACCGCCAGCTGGACGTTGACCTTGGCGGGCACTCGTACCGTGACGCTCACTTCTTGGCCTCCGCGATGCGCGCGAACTCCTCCACCGTCAGGGACTCGCCCCGCGCCTGCGGGGAGACCCCGGCCGCGACCAGCGCCGCCTCGGCGGCCGCCGGGGAGCCCGCCCAGCCGGCCAGCGCGGCCCGCAGGGTCTTGCGACGCTGCGCGAAGGCCGCGTCGACGACGGCGAAGACCTCGGCCTTGGAGGCGGTCGTCTTCACCGGCTCGGTACGCCGCACCAGGGACACCAGCCCCGAGTCGACGTTCGGCGCGGGCCAGAACACATTGCGGCCGATCGCGCCGGCCCGCTTGACCTCCGCGTACCAGTTGGCCTTCACGGACGGGACGCCGTAGACCTTGTTGCCGGGCTGGGCCGCCAGCCGGTCGGCGACCTCGGCCTGGACCATGACCAGCGTGCGCTCGATGGTCGGGAAGCGGTCCAGCATGTGCAGCAGGACCGGTACGGCCACGTTGTACGGAAGGTTCGCGACGAGTGCGGTCGGCTCCGGGCCCGGCAGCTCCTGGAGGTGCATGGCGTCGGAGTGGACGAGTGCGAAGTGGTCCTTCTTCGCGGGCATCCGGGCGGCGATCGTCGTGGGCAGCGCCGCGGCGAGTACGTCGTCGATCTCGACGGCGGTCACGCGGTCCGCGGCGTCCAGCAGCGCGAGGGTGAGCGAGCCGAGCCCGGGTCCGACCTCCACCACCACGTCGTCGGGGCGCACTTCGGCGGTGCGGACGATCCGGCGGACCGTGTTGGCGTCGATGACGAAGTTCTGGCCGCGCTGCTTGGTGGGGCGTACGCCAAGCGCTGCGGCCAGTTCACGGATGTCGGCCGGGCCGAGAAGGGCGTCGGGGCCGGCGGGATCGGTGGTGCTCACCGGTACAGCCTACGGCCGCAGTGCGGCCACGGGCTCGCCCCCCGCTGCACGTAGAGCTTCTTCGCCCGGTACGTCTGCTCGTCGGCGGGGGCGTCCTGCGGTCTGCCGCGGCCGCCGAGTGCGTGCCAGGTGCCGCTGTCGAACTGGTACAGCCCGCCGTACGTACCCGACGGGTCCACTGCGTCCGGCCGGCCGCCGGACTCGCACTGCGCGAGCGCGTTCCAGTTCAGACCGTTCGCCCCGGCGACCGAGTGGGGCAGCGGTCCGGTGCCGACCTTGATCCGCTGGGTCACCGGTTCGCGCACCAGCTCCTCGGTGATTTTCCTGGGTTTCTGCCGGACGCCGTTGACGGTGCGCAGGGCGTAGGTGACGCGGCGGGTGCCCTCGTGTCCCCGCTGCTCGACGACCTCGGTGCCGGTGTACAGGGACGGGTCCTCGGTCGTCACGGTGTCGTACGGGACGGGCTCCTCGCGGACCTGCCGGCCGCCGGTGATCCGCATGACGGTGACGGTCTGGCCGTCGCGCGGGAAGCTGCTGGGCGATACGGAGGTGGTGTCCTGGCCGCTCAGCGTGATGCCGGCCTCCTCGACCGCTTCGCGCACGGTCGCCGCGTTCGTAAGGATGGTGCGTTCGCGTCCGTCGGCCATGAAGGTGACCGTCCGCTCGGTCCGTACGTGGAGGGCGAGACCCCTGCGGGAGATCGGCATGGAGCGGGACACGGACAGGAACGCGCCCTCGGCACGCACCCCGACCTGGCGCAGTGCCTCGTCGACGGTGCGGGCGGTGGTCCACACCTGGCGGCGGCGCCCGTCGATGGTGAGGGTGATCGGCCGGCCGTAGCGGACGACGATCTCGTCGCCGCTCACGAGCGCCGAGCCGGGCGCCGGGGCGACGATGTCGTGCTCGCCGACGGCCAGCCCCTCGTCGCCGAGCAGCTCGTTCACGTCGTCGGCGAAGGTGTGCAGGGTGCGGGGGGCGCCGTCGACGCTGAGCCGGACGGCCTTGTCGGCGGCGACGAAGGCGGAGGTGCCGCCGACGAGGAAGGCGACGACGAGCGCCTGCGGGACGATGCGGCGCAGGCCTTCCACGGTGCCGCCCGGTGGGCCGGGCCTGCGGCGACGGGCGGCGCGGCGGACGCCGCGTTCGGCACGGTGACTGCCCTGCGAAGTGCTCACGAGGCCGGGACCCTAGCGGAGCGATGTCACTCTCCCAAGCAACTCGACTACGCAGTGTCGCGTTCCTGACCCGCAGTCACTTCCGGGGTGTGACTGTTCGTTATCGTTCAGTAATCAAACGCGCGAGCCGTGTTCGCCGCGATCGCCTCCGACATGGCGTCCTCTCCGATCCCCCGCACCGCGGCCATCGCGCGGACCGTGACCGGAATGAGATACGGCGCGTTGGGCCGTCCGCGGTAGGGCGCGGGCGTCAGGAACGGCGCGTCGGTCTCCACGAGGACGAGCTCCAGCGGGGCGACGGCGAGGGCGTCGCGCAGCGGCTGGGCGTTCTTGAAGGTCACGTTGCCCGCGAACGACATGAAGTACCCGGCGTCCGCGCAGATCCGGGCCATGTCCGCGTCGCCGGAGTAGCAGTGGAACACGGTCCGATCGGGAGCGCCTTCCTCGGCGAGGATGCGCAGGACGTCGGCGTGCGCGTCGCGGTCGTGGATGACGAGGGCCTTGCCCCGCCGCTTGGCGATCTCGATATGGGCGCGGAAGGAACGCTCCTGCGCGGCGATGCCTTCCGGTCCGGTACGGAAGAAGTCGAGCCCGGTCTCGCCGACGGCCCGGACCTGGTCGAGACCGGCGAGCCGGTCGATCTCGGCGAGCGCGTCGTCGAGGGCGGCGTCGCCGCCGCCCTCCCTCGCCCCCTGCCGGGACCATCCGTCGGGGTCCCCATGGACGATGCGCGGCGCCTCGTTCGGGTGCAGCGCCACGGCGGCGTGCACGTTGTCGTGTGCGGCAGCCGTCTCAGCCGCCCAACGGGAGCCCTTGATGTCACAGCCCACCTGGACGACGGTCGTCACACCGACCGACGCGGCCTTCTCGAGGCCCTCCTCGACGGTGCCGCTCTGCATGTCCAGGTGGGTGTGCGAATCGGCGACCGGCACCCCCAGCGGAACGGGCAGCGGCGGGGGCATGTCGTTGGGCTTGGAACTCATGACCACGATCGTACGAGGACCGTGGCCGTGGCCTCACTTACGGCGGTGGAGGCCGCGCAGGACCTCGCCGAGGCGCCGGTGCCGCGCGGCCTCGTGCCCGGCGTCGGGGCGGGGCTCCGTGGTCTGCGGCTCCGTGGTCTGCGGCTCCGTGGCCCCCGTCTCCGAGGCCCTCGTCTCCGAGGCGGGGACGGGTCCCGCGGTGGCGTAGTTGGGGGGCGTGATGTGCTGGCGCCGGAGCGACTCCGCGAGGGAGGAGACCTGTCCGCCACGCATGATGCGGACCTTCTGGCCACCGCAGTTGAGGCAGGTGAGGTGGGTCAGCGGAGAGGGAACGAGCTGCCCCTGTACGCGGTACATGAAGAACGGCTGGCCGCGGCCGTCGGTGTGGTGCTCGATGTCGTAGGTCTGCTCCCAGCTGCGGCCGCACCGCATGCACGCGAAGGCGTACGACTCCTGCACGGTCTCGGGTGCGGCGACCGGGATCGGTCGTGTCCCGCTCGGGGTGCCCGCTATCTCACTCATGCCAGCTCCTCCTGTCCACTGCCGCCCCCTGTCACGCCGGGGGTATGTCTTTCAGTGGACGCCCGTTCCGGCGGGAGCGCATCAGGCCTTCCGGCTAATTGATGAGGATTTGGCCATCGCATTCCGGAAGGCCTGATCACGCGGTCTGAGCTTTGCTTTTCACGATAGACCTTTACCGTCACAGGGGCCTGTTCCTGCCGTTTTCTTTGCTGCCACGACCGCGTCGAAGACCTCCCGCTTGGGTACGCCCGCCTCGGCCGCGACCGCCGCGATCGCCTCCTTGCGCCGCTCCCCCGCCTCCTCCCGCACCCGCACCCGGCGCACCAGCTCGTCCGCGTCCAGGTCGCCGGGCCGGGGGGCCGGGGCGCCCTCCACGACGACGGTGATCTCGCCCCGCACGCCCTCGGCGGCCCAGGCCGCCAGCTCGCCGAGACCGCCGCGCTTCACTTCCTCGTACGTCTTCGTCAGCTCACGGCAGACCGCCGCCCTGCGGTCCGCGCCGAACACCTCGGCCATGGCGGCCAGCGTGTCGTCGAGGCGGTGCGGTGCCTCGAAGTAGACGAGCGTGCGGCGCTCGCCCTCGACCTCGCGGAGCCGGCCGAGCCGCTCGCCGGCCTTGCGCGGCAGGAAGCCCTCGAAGCAGAAGCGGTCCACGGGCAGCCCCGACAGCGCGAGTGCGGTCAGCACCGCGGAGGGGCCGGGGACGGCGGTGACCTTGATGTCCTTCTCGACCGCCGCGGCGACCAGCCGGTAGCCCGGGTCGGACACGGACGGCATACCTGCGTCGGTCACCAGCAGTACCCGTGCGCCGCCCTCCAGCGCCTCGACCAGCTCGGGCGTCCGGGCCGACTCGTTGCCCTCGAAGTACGACACGACCCGGCCTCGGGTGTGCACCCCGAGCGCCTGGGTGAGCCGGCGCAGCCGCCGGGTGTCCTCCGCGGCGACCACGTCGGCGGTCTCCAGCTCGGCCGCCAGCCGCGGCGGCGCGTCCGCCACATCGCCGATGGGCGTCCCTGCGAGTACGAGCGTTCCAGTCACCGATCCAGTCACAGGAGCCATCCTCGCAGGGCGGGGAGACACGCCACGCACAGACGCGTTCCCTACGATGGCGCGGTGACCAGTACTGCCCCACAGGCCCTGCAGGGCCAGGACGCCGCTGAACAGCCGCCCTCCTGGCAGCAGCGCCTGCGCAGATTCGGCCATGTGCCGCGGCCCGGCATCGGACTGCGCGACCGGCTCGTCCCGCCGTACACCCGGCCCTCCGACCGGCTGTGGGCGCTGCTCGGCGTCCCGCCGGGGGCGGCCCGGGTGGTGGAGAGACTGACGGCCTGGGGCGGACCGCTGCTGGTGGCGCTGGTGGCCGGGGTGCTGCGGTTCTGGCATCTCGGCAGCCCCAAGGCGGTGATATTCGACGAGACGTACTACGCGAAGGACGCCTGGGCTCTGATCAACCAGGGGTACGAGGGCTCCTGGCCGAAAGACATCGACAAGTCGATTCTGAAGAATCCGGACGCGGTCACGATCCCGGTGGACCCCGGCTATGTGGTGCATCCGC
Source organism: Streptomyces sp. NPDC054841 (assembly GCF_053611045.1). Taxonomy (NCBI): domain Bacteria; kingdom Bacillati; phylum Actinomycetota; class Actinomycetes; order Kitasatosporales; family Streptomycetaceae; genus Streptomyces; species Streptomyces sp. NPDC054841. The sequence goes on from NZ_JBSGZO010000142.1 coordinate 16,230, forward strand.
CGGTCGGCAAATGGGTCATCGGCCTCGGCGAGCAACTGTTCGGGTTCACGCCGTTCGGCTGGCGCTTCATGGTGTTCGTGCTCGGCACGCTGTCCGTGCTGATGCTCTGCCGGATCGGCCGCCGGCTGTTCCGTTCGACGTTCCTGGGCTGTCTGGCGGGCGCGCTGCTCGCCGTGGACGGTCTGCACTTCGTGATGAGCCGCACGGCGCTGCTCGACCAGGTGCTGATGTTCTTCGTGCTCGCGGCCTTCGGCTGCCTCCTCATCGACCGCGACCGGGCACGGTCGAAGCTGGCCGCCGCGCTGCCGGTGGACGCGGAGGGCGTGCTGCGGCCGGACGTCCGGATCGCGGAGAACCTGCGCCTGGGCCTGCGGCCGTGGCGGATCGCGGCCGGTGTCATGCTCGGCCTCGCCTTCGCGACCAAGTGGAACGGGCTGTACATCCTGGCCGCGTTCGGCCTGATGACGGTCCTGTGGGACGCGGGCGCCCGGCGCACCGCGGGTGCGGTGCACCCGTACCAGGCGGTCCTGCGGCGCGACATCCTGCCCGCGTTCGTCTCGACGGTGCCGGTCGCGATCGTCACGTACGTCGCTTCCTGGACGGGCTGGATCGTCACCGACAAGGGCTACTTCCGGGACTGGGCGCAGAACGAGGGGCGCGGCGGGGCCTGGACCTGGCTGCCCGACTGGCTGCGCAGCCTCTGGCACTACGAGACCGAGGTCTACGACTTCCACGTCAACCTCACCTCGGGCCACACGTACCAGTCCAACCCGTGGAGCTGGATCGTCCTGGGCCGTCCCGTCTCGTACTTCTACGAGGACCCGGCCCCGGGCACCGCCGGCTGCCCGGTGACGGCCACGGAGAAGTGCGCCCGCGAGGTCCTGGCGATCGGCACCCCGCTGCTGTGGTGGGCCGCGTGCTTCGCGCTCGCGTACGTGCTGTGGCGCTGGGCCTTCCGCCGCGACTGGCGGGCGGGCGCGATCGCCTGCGGGGTGGCGGCGGGCTGGGTTCCGTGGTTCTTCTACCAGGAGCGCACGATCTTCCTCTTCTACGCGGTCGTCTTCGTGCCGTTCCTCTGCCTCGCGGTCACGATGATGATCGGCGCGATCATCGGCCCACCGGGGTCGGACGAACGCCGCAGGACGTTCGGCGCGGTGGGGGCCGGAGTGCTGGTGCTGCTGATCATCTGGAACTTCATCTACTTCTGGCCGATCTACACGGGCCAGCCGATCCCGATGGACGACTGGCGCGGCAGGATGTGGCTGGACACCTGGGTGTAGCTGGGCGAACGCTCGTGAGGGCGCGGCGGCCGACCGTGCCGTCACGGGCGTCGTTGGTCGTCGTTGGGCGACATCGGGCACCGTTTGACGGCCCACAGGCGGCCCAGGGAAGACGCCCCATACCTGGCACGCGGTCCGGGGCCGAACAAGGCGCTATGAGGCACCCGCCTGACAGGCGGCAATACCAGCAGTCCACCTCACGCCGCGTCCCACCGATGCGCGGTCGAGAAGTCGTGCGCGAGACCGAGGATCTCCCCACGTACGGTGACGACTTCGGCCCGTGCGGGTGTCGTCTGCCGGTCGTAGGCCGGCGGTCTCCTCGGCGTTCCCGAGGTTAGCCGGCGCTCCCCGTTGGTCCCCGTCTGTTGCTGCTCGATCGGGCACGTAGGGGGCACGTGTGGCTTTCTCCCGCTCTTTCAGGGCGGGAACGCCGAGTGCGAGGCGGGGCCTAATACTCCAGCTGTAGATCGTGATCTTGCTGGTGGGGCCTGGTAGGGGTACGGGTACGGCCACCGTTGATCATCGTGACTTGTGTGGAGTAACGATG
>NZ_JBSGZO010000143.1:0-18030 GCF_053611045.1 Streptomyces sp. NPDC054841
TGGTTCCGGAGCGCCCTTCGCGCGCTGTCAGGGGTCGTGGACCCTCGCAGGTCAGGCCGCTGCCGCGTCCGCCGCCTGAGCCCTCAGGGCTCGCTCGATGCCCGCGCGGGACTCCGAGACCAGCCGGCGCAGGGCCGCGTTCGGCTCGGCTGAATCCAGCCATTCTTCTGTCGCGTCGAGCGTCGCCTGCGACACCTGGAGCGAGGGGTAGAGACCGATCGCGATCTGCTGGGCGATCTCGTGCGAGCGGGACTCCCACACGCCCTTGACCGCCGCGAAGTACTTCTCCGCGTACGCGGAGATCAGCTCACGCTGGTCGGTCTGGACGAAGCCGCCGATGACGGCCTCCTGCACCGCGTTCGGCAGCTTGTCGGACTCGACCACCGAATCCCACGCCTCGGCCTTGGCCTCCGGCGTCGGGCGCGCCGCGCGAGCGGTCGCCGCGTGCCGCTCACCGGCGGCAGTCCTGTCGCGCTCCAGCTCGCCCGCGATCTCGTCCTCGTCGAAGACGCCGGTCGCCGCCAGCCGCTCCACGAACGCCCAGCGCAGCTCGGTGTCCACGGCCAGGCCCTCGATCGTCTCCCGGCCCTCCAGCAGGGCTTCGAGCAGGTCCAGCTGCTGCGGAGTGCGCGCGGTCGCCGCGAACGCCCGCGCCCACGCGAGCTGGTGGTCGCTGCCCGGGTCCGCCGCACGCAGATGCGCCAGCGTCGCGTCCGTCCACTGCGTCAGGCCCACCTCGCGCCACTGGGGCGCCGCGTACAGGTCGATCGCCAGCTTCACCTGGCGCTGCAGCGACTGGACGACGCCGATGTCCGACTCCTTCGCGATGCCCGACAGCACCAGCGAAAGATAGTCGCGCGTCGCCAGCTCGCCGTCGCGCGTCATGTCCCAGGCCGAGGCCCAGCACAGCGCCCGCGGCAGCGACTCGGTGAAGTCGCCCAGATGCTCCGTGACCGCCTTCAGCGACTCCTCGTCCAGCCGGACCTTCGCGTACGACAGGTCGTCGTCGTTGAGCAGCACGACCGCCGGTCGCTGCTTGCCCACCAGCTCCGGTACGCCGGTCAGCTCACCGTCGACGTCCAGCTCGATCCGCTCGGTGCGCACCAGCTTCCCGGCCCCGTCGAGGTCGTAGAAGCCGATCGCGATCCGGTGCGGCCGCAGCACGGGCTCGCCCTTCGCGCCGGCCGGAAGCGCGGGGGCCTCCTGCTTGACCGCGAAGGAGGTGATCGCGCCGGACGCGTCGGTGTCGATCACCGGACGCAGGATGTTGATACCGGCGGTTTCCAGCCAAGCCTTCGACCATGTCTTCAGATCACGGCCGCTGGTCTCCTCCAGTGCGCCCAGCAGATCCGTGAGCCGGGTGTTCCCGAACGCGTGCTGCTTGAAGTACGCCTGCACGCCCCGGAAGAACTCGTCCATTCCGACATAGGCGACGAGCTGCTTCAGCACCGACGCGCCCTTGGCGTACGTGATGCCGTCGAAGTTCACGAGAACGTCATCGAGATCGCGGATCTCGGCCATGATCGGGTGCGTGGACGGCAGCTGGTCCTGCCGGTACGCCCAGGTCTTCATCGAGTTCGCGAACGTGGTCCACGAGTGCGGCCACTTCGACCCGGGGTGGTACGCCTGGCAGGCGATCGACGTGTACGTGGCGAACGACTCGTTCAGCCACAGGTCGTTCCACCACTCCATCGTGACCAGGTCGCCGAACCACATGTGCGCCAGCTCGTGCAGGATCGTCTCCGCCCGCACCTCGTACGACGCGTCCGTCACCTTCGACCGGAAGACGTACTGGTCGCGGATGGTCACCGCGCCCGCGTTCTCCATCGCGCCCGCGTTGAACTCCGGCACGAAGAGCTGGTCGTACTTGGCGAACGGGTAGGCGTAGTCGAACATCTCCTGGAACCAGTCGAAGCCCTGCCGGGTGACCTCGAAGATCGCGTCCGAGTCCAGGAACTCGGCGAGCGACGGACGGCAGTAGATGCCCAGCGGGACGCTCTGCCCGTCCTTCTCGTACGAGCTGTGCACGCTGTGGTACGGGCCGACGATCAGCGCGGTGATGTACGTGGAGATCCGCGGCGTCGGCTCGAAGGCCCAGACGTTGTCCTTCGGCTCGGGCGTCGGCGAATTGGAGATCACGGTCCAGCCCTCGGGCGCCTTCACCGTGAACTGGAACGTCGCCTTCAGATCCGGCTGCTCGAAGCTCGCGAACACCCGGCGGGCGTCCGGCACCTCGAACTGGGTGTAGAGGTAGGCCTGTTGGTCGACCGGGTCGACGAACCGGTGCAGACCCTCACCGGTGTTGGTGTACGAGCAGTCCGCGACGACCTTCAGCTCGTTCGGGCCCGCGTGCAGATGCGCCAGCGCGATCCGGGAGTCCCGGAAGACCGCGGCCACGTCCAGTGACCTGCCGTTCAGTACGACCTCGTGCACGGCGGGCGCGACCAGGTCGATGAAGGTCTCCGCGCCGTCCTCGGCGGAGTCGAAGCGCACAGTGGTCACGGACCGGTAGGTGCCGCCCTCCTGTGCCCCGGTGAGATCCAGGTCGATCTCGTACGAGTCAACGGTGAGCAGGCGCGCCCGTGCTTGCGCCTCTTCACGGGTCAGGTTTGTGCCAGGCACCCGGTCATCCCCTCGGTTCGTCCTCGGTATGTGACGTTTCGGGCCATCCTTCCACGGGGGGTGGGCGGGACGCGCGGGGATACCGTGCGCCGTCGACGGCCACGACGACCGCGACGTCCGAAAGCCGCCGGACGCGCAGCGCGGCGGCGGGCACGCTGGGCCGCATGACCATCATCTACCGGCCGGAACCCATCGACGAGGCGACGCTCGGCGAACTGCGCGTCCGCGACGACGCCGGCCGGCCCTGCCGGCCTCACACCGACGAGGAGGGCGGCGCACCACTGCGCTGCTGTCTGCGCCCCAGCGAGGCGGGGGAGCGGATCGCGCTCGTCTCGTACGCACCGCTGCGCCGCTGGGCGGTGGCCACCGGGGCCGATCCGGGCGCCTACGACGAACAGGGCCCGGTCTTCGTCCACGCCGAGGCGTGCGGCGGGCCGCAGCAGAACGACGCCTACCCCTTCGCCAGCGCCGGGGCGCGGCGAACCGCCCGCCGCTACGACGCCCGCGGCCACATCGTCGCGGGACGCGTCCTCGACCTCGGGCACGATCCCGCCGCGGTGATCGAGTCGGCGCTCGACGAGGCGTTCGCGGACCCCGAGGTCGTTCTCGTGCACATCAGGGCCGCCGAGTTCGGCTGCTTCCAGTACGAGGTGCGCAGGCCCTGACCCGCGTACGACGGGAGGGCGGACGCCGACGTCGCCCGCCCTCCCGGTACGTACAGGCCCGAGGCGTCAGCCGCGCAGCTCCTCCGCGACCAGCTCCGCGATCTGCACCGCGTTCAGCGCGGCACCCTTGCGGAGGTTGTCGCTGGAGAGGAAGAGGGCGAGGCCGTTGTCGACGGTCTCGTCCACGCGGATGCGGCCCACGTACGAGGCGTCCTTGCCGGCGGCCTGCAGCGGGGTCGGGATCTCGGAGAGCTCGACGCCCTCCGCGTCCTTCAGCAGCTCGTACGCGCGCTCCACGCTGATCGGACGCTCGAAGCGCAGGTTCACCTGGAGCGAGTGACCGGAGAAGACCGGGACGCGGACGCAGGTGCCGGAGACCTTGAGCCCGGGGATCTCCAGGATCTTGCGGGACTCGTTGCGGAGCTTCTGCTCCTCGTCGGTCTCGTGGGAGCCGTCGTCGACGATCGAGCCGGCGAGCGGGAGCACGTTGAAGGCGATGGGGCGCTTGTAGACGCCGGGCTCCGGGTAGACGACCGCATCGCCGTCGTGGGTGAGCGCCGAGGCACGGTCGGCGACGGCCTTCACCTGGCCGTCGAGCTCGGCGACGCCCGCCAGGCCCGAGCCGGACACGGCCTGGTACGTGGTGGCGACGAGCGCGGTGAGGCCCGCCTCCTGGTGGAGCGGCTTGAGGACGGGCATCGCGGCCATCGTCGTGCAGTTCGGGTTGGCGATGATGCCCTTGGGGCGGTCCTTGACCGCGTGCGGGTTGACCTCGGAGACGACCAGCGGGACCTCGGGGTCGCGGCGCCAGGCGGAGGAGTTGTCGATCACGACGGCACCCTGGGAGGCGACCTTCTCGGCGAGGGCCCTGGAGGTCGCCCCGCCGGCCGAGAAGAGCACGATGTCCAGACCCGAGTAGTCGGCGGTGGCCGCGTCCTCGACCGTGATCTCCTGGCCCTGCCACTCGATCGTGGAGCCCGCCGACCGGGCCGAGGCGAACAGCCGCAGCTCGGCGACCGGGCCAAGAGAATTGAACGCAGCCCGCTCGGCGAGGATCTTGCGCATGACCGTGCCGACCTGCCCGGTGGCTCCGACGATTCCGACCTTCACGGGGACTCCTCCGTACGTTCCTGCAGCCTGGGTGGCCTGAGTGGCTCTCCATGATGCGTATGCCACCGCCCGCCTTGTCCAATCCATTGTCCGAGGGACGGGACGCGGCCCCGGGTCACATCCCCCGGACACGGCGAAGGGCGGGCGCCCGACGGACGCCCGCCCTCACTGATGGACCATGCCGTTACGGCGTGTTACGGAGTGACCTTCTCGATCACCACGCTGCCGTTGCCCGCGGCCGTGCCGCGCGCGTTCAGCAGCTGCACCTCGCCGAAGAACCGGCGTCCCTCCGGCGCCGCGCCGCTCACCAGCACATCGGCGGCGACTTGCGCGCTCGCGCCGTTGGCCAGCGAGACGGTCTTCGACTCGTCGACCTTGACCGTGCCGAGCGCCGAGGAGAAGTACACGTCCTTGTAGTCGTACGTGGTGCCGCCCGGCGACACCGCGTAGCCGTCGACGAGGATCGTGTACGTACCGGCGGCCGGATTGGCCACGGAGACGGACTCCTCGGAGTCGCCGTCCGCGGACTGGCCGACGAGCTTGCCGTCCTTGACGACCGTCAGGTCCAGGTCGGCGGACTTGTCCGAGGTGTTCCCGATGACGACGTCGAGCCGCTCGACTCCCGCGCCGATGGTGACCGTGGACACCTGGCGCTGGTCCTGGGCGATGGTCGGCGTCGCGGTCTTCGCGGAGCCGAGCGAGCCGCCCTTCAGCTTGCCCTCCAGCGCGGCCGCGTCATTGGTGACCTTCCAGTCGACCGTCGACGGGGTGCCGATCTTCGCCTCGGGCAGGGTCTTCACCGCCGGGTCGAAGGTGGCTCCGAGCAGCGTGACGTCCAGCTGGAACGGGTTGTCCAGCAGCGGGGACGTGCGGCGCGACTCGACCTCGATCTCCCAGACGCCCGGCTGCGGGTTCGCGTACGAGCGCACATCGGGGCGGCAGGTGTTGGCCGGGTTGTTGTAGTTCGCGTAGCAGACCGTGGACGCGGTGTCCTCGAACGCCACACCGTACGGGTGGACCGAGATGAACCGGGTCTGGCTGCCCGCGCCGAGACCGCCGAGCGCGACCTCCAGGGTCTTGGCACCCTGCGGGACCGTCACGAAGTAGGACCGGTTGCTGTTGCGCTGCACCGAGCCCTTGGCGGTGAAGGTGTAGCCGGGCTTGACCAGCTCGTTCGACGCGACCACGGTGGCGAGGATCTGCTTGTCGACGCCCTCGGTGCGCTCGTCGTCCGCCTCCAGGATGGCGCTGTGGACGCCCGAGGAGGAGGCCTTCGCCTGCACCTTGACGGTGACCGGCTTGTTCAGCGGCAGGTCCACCTCGTCGTCGCCGAGGATACGGAACGTGCCGTCGTTGTTACGCAGGTCCAGCTCGTGCTCGATCGGCCGGTTCGGGCCGCTCGTGCGCGTGATGGTGACGTCGTACGTCTTCTTCTGGCCGGTCTTCAGGCCGCCCTCGCGGTCGTAGATACCGGCACCGAAGCCCGCCTCCGGCTTCAGCAGGTGGTCGAGCGCGGTGTCGACCGGCGCCTTCACCGTGTACGAGTGGGCCGTGGCGCCGTCCTGGATCGACTCCCAGGCCTCGTTGATGTCGATCAGACCCGCGCCCTGCTCATGCGCCTTCACTCCGGGGATGCGCTTGGCGGTGCTGGTCAGCGCGGTGCGGAGGGTGAGCGGGGAGAGCTTGATGTGGCGCTGCTTGGCGGCCGAGATGAGCAGCGCGCTCGCGCCCGCGGCCTGCGGCGAGGACATCGACGTGCCGTTCAGCATGCCGTAGCCGGCGGGCAGCTTGTAGCCGGCCTCGCCCACCGGGGCGCCCGCCTGCCAGGTCGGGATCGTGTTGATCGCCGAGCCGGGGGCGGAGATGGTCGGGGTGAAGTTGCCGTTCTCCGTCGGACCGCGGGAGGAGAAGTTGAACATGTTGTACGGCTTCTCGACCTGCGAGCCGTAGTTGGCGGCCCAGGTGGCCTTGGAGATCGCGGCGCCGACCGAGAGGACCTTGTTGGCCAGGCCCGGGTCACCGATCGTGTTCACGCCCGGGCCCTCGTTGCCGGCCGAGATGACCAGCTGGACGCCGTAGGTGTCGATCAGCCGGTTGTAGAGCAGGGCGCGCGCGTTGTCGGCGCCCTCGCCGCGGTCGCTGTCGTCGTAGTTCAGCGCGGGCAGGCCGCCGATGGACATGTTGACGATGTCGACGCCGCGGTTGACGACGAGGTCCTGCATGCCCTCGAGCAGGGCGATGTTGGTGCAGCCGCCGCTCCAGGTGCAGGCGCGCGAGGAGACCAGCTTGGCGCCGGGCGCCGCGCCGTTCATCCGGCCGCCGAAGAGGCCGTTGGCGGCGGTGATGCCGGCCACGTGGGTGCCGTGCGAGCCCTCGATGACGCCGATGTTGACGTAGTCGGAGAACTTCCCGGCCTCGAACTCGACGTTCTTGCGGATCTCCACCACGAACGGGATGCGCTCGGCGATCTCGGTGGCCGGGTCGTCCGTACCGAACCAGCCGACCTGGTAGCCGTCCTTGTACGGCTTCATCGCGGTGTCGTTGGTGAAGTCCGCGTCGTCGTTCAGGTCGACGCGCACGGTGCCGGTGGCAGGGTCGTAGAGGACACCCCACTTGTCGGTGGTGTCGCCGTCCCGGTTGAGGTCACCGGCCATGTCGCCGCCGAGGGTCGCACGCTCCTCGAAGACGCTGAGCTTGTACTCGCCCGCGGGCGCGGTCCAGGTGCGGCCGCCCGCGGTGAACACGGGGCCGGTCACGGCGGCGTCCATCTTGCGCCAGGTGCCGTCGCCGTCCTTGACCGGGTCGGTCGCGGTCACCCAGTCGACGATCTTGCGCTCGCCGGTGGAGGTCTTCTGCAGGGCCGGGTGCCCCAGGTCGACGCCGGAGTCGAGGATGCCGATGGTCACCCCGCGGCCGTCGGCCTTGGGGTGGTCCTGGACGAACTCCACGGCGCCCGTCTCGTGGGACGGGTTGTACGGGTTCTTCGCCGGGGTCTTCTTGCCCGGCGCCGGGTACGAACCTGCCGTCGGGCCTTCGGAGGCGGCACCCCTGGCGCCCGCGTCCGGCCTCGGGTCGTCCAGCTTGATCTCGCGCTGGAGGTCCATGCCCTGAACGGTGGAGAGCTCGCCGGCCCGGCTGAGGGCGCTCTTCGCCCTGCCCGTCGGGAGCGTGGCCCTGACGTAGCCGAGCTTGTCGTTCTTCTGGCCGACGACGGCGCCGGCGACGGCGTCGAGCTGGCCGGCGACCTGCTCGGTCTGGCCGGGAGCGGTGGCGACCATGACCGTGACGGTCTTCTGGCCCTTCGCCTCCGCCTCGGCGAGGAGTTCGGCGTCGGCCTGGCCGAGCTTTTCTGCGGGCGTCTCGGAGGTCTTGACCGGGCCGGTCGCACCGGCCGGATCATCGGCGGCGGCCGCGGCGGAGACGGGGGCGGCGCCGGAGGCCACAAGCGCGGCGACAAGGCCTGCGGCAGCGGCGACCCGGGCCACGCGTCTGTGCCCGGATATGGAGCCCTGGGACTCGAGGGTGGTCATCAGCATCCCTGTTTTGTGAAAGAGGGGTCCGGAATTCGGTACCGGATGACCGCTCAGCCTTTCGCAAGTGACAGGGGTTTGTGGAGAGTTGCCGGAGGCGGGATGTGGCCATGGCGTACATCCGCCACTGGCGCGACATGTGTGATGGGGGACAAACGGCTGAATAACCGACGAGTTGGCCCGCTCGGCCGTTCAACGGTGGACGGTTCGGCGCTGAACGATCAGCTTTCGCGGACCTTCGCGTAGTGCCGGGAGGCCTTCGCCCGGTTGCCGCACAGTGCCATGGAGCACCAGCGCCGCGTGCCGTTCCGTGAGGTGTCGAAGAAATGCAGGACGCACGCGTCATGGGCGCAGGCGCGGACGCGGTCGGACGAGGTGTGCAGCAGATCCAGGTAGTCGCGGACGGCGGTCCAGCCCGGACCCCATGCGGGGTCGGCGAACTCGGCACGCTCGCCCGGCCCTTCGGCGGTGAGCGTCGCGCGGATGCGCCCGTGGTCCAGGACCGCGTCGGCCCGTGCGGCCGCGGCGGCGTCCCCGCGGTGGTCCACGGCGGCAGCCAGTGCGTCACGCGCGACGCGTGTCTTCTCCAGAGTGGGGCCGTCGGCGGTGAAGCGGTCGCCGAGGCCGGTGCTCGCCAGCCAGATCCGCAGGCCGTCGACGGAGGTGAGCAGGTCCTGCTGCTCGCCCTCCTGGATCCAGCGGGTGTTGAGCAGGTCCAGGGAGACCGGTTCACCGACGAGCGGACGGGGGTCGGACGCCGCGGCGGCGGACGCGGCAGAGGCGGCGGCGGAGGCGGTCATGGCGGGCTCCCTCTACTGGCTAACCCCTCAAGGGTACGTGACCGGTTGACGAGGCTCGATCTAACCTCTAAAGTCGAATTAGGAGGTTAGATATGACAGTGATCAGCGCACTGCGCACCGGCCACATCGGCCTGAATGTGACGGACATCGAGCGCTCGCTCGCCTTCTACAGGGGCGTCCTCGGCTTCGAAGTGATCGGCGAGGGCAAGGAGGAGGGGCAGCGCTACGCGTTCCTCGGCCGCGACGGCCGGCTCACGCTCACCCTCTGGCAGCAGGCCGGCGGAGCGTACGACCCGGGCCGCGCCGGACTGCACCACCTGGCCTTCGAGGTCGACACCATCGACGAGGTGCGCACCGCCGAGGCCGAGCTGACATCCCACGGAGTGGACTTCGCGTACGACGGCGTGGTCGCCCACGGCCCGGCCGGCGGCTCCGGCGGGATCTTCTTCCACGACCCGGACGGCACCCGCCTGGAGATCTTCGCCCCCACCGGGGCGGAAGCCGAGACGGCCCCCTCCACCGCACCGACCTGCGGTTTCTTCTAGAGGATCAGCTCCCATGGACCCGTACGGAACCTCGCAGCCCTACCACCGGGGATCGATCGCCGTTCAGCGCCGCGTCGGTGTACGCGACCAGGCCGCGCATGTCGGCCGGTCCATCGGGCCCGGCATCCGGCCGGTGGCCGCCGCGTTCCTGGAGCTCCAGCCCATGCTGGTGCTCGGCGCGGCGGACCCGGCGGGCCGGCTGTGGAGCAGTCTGCTGACCGGGCCGCCCGGTTTCGTACGGGCCACAGGGCCGCACTCCGTCTCGGTGGCCGGCGGCATCCCGGACGGCGACCCGCTCGCGGGCGCCTTCACCGCCGACGCGCCCGGGGTGGGCGGCGTGCCCGTCGGCACCATCGCCCTCGATCCGCGCACCCGCCGCCGAATGCGACTGGGCGGCATCGCCCGGCCCAGCCCACGCGGGCTGGCCATCGAGGCGGAGCGGGTCTTCTCCAACTGCCCGAGGTATCTGCAGAAGCGCGAGCTGTACGAGCCGGCCGACGACGCCCCGCACGCCGGCGCCGCGCGACGGGGCCGCCGGCTCACCCCCGGCCAGGAGGACTTCGTCCGCGCCGCAGACACCTTCTTCATCGCCACCCGCTCCGACGCCGGCGCGGACGCCAGCCACCGCGGCGGCAACCCCGGCTTCGTCCGCGTCGAGTCGGCGGACACGCTCAGCTGGCAGGACTATCCGGGCAACTCCATGTTCCTGACCCTGGGCAACCTGGAGACCGACCCGCGGGCCGGACTGCTCTTCCTGGACTGGGCCACCGGCACGACGCTCCAGCTCACGGGCACGGCCCGGACCTCATTCGGCGCGGACGGCGGCCGCTCGGTCCGCTTCCGCGTCGAGGAAGCCGTCGAAACCCCGGCGGCCAGCCCGCTGCGCTGGGGCGCCCCCGAGTACTCTCCGGCCAATCCGCCGGTGTCCGGAGGCTAACCTCGCCGGATGAAGCAGCAGTTGAGGGTGGCGGCATACGCCGTGTGCGTACGGGACGGGCAGATCCTGCTCGCCCGCTGGGTGGCGCGTGACGGCGCGAAGCGATGGACCCTGCCCGGCGGCGGGATGGACCACGGGGAGCACCCCGTCGACACGGTCGTCCGCGAGGTCGAGGAGGAGACCGGGTACACGGCCGAGGCGACCGTGCTGCTCGGTGTCGACTCGATGCGGGTCCGCAGACCCCGCAAGCTCGGCGCCGGCGGGGACTTCCAGAGCCTGCGCATCCTCTACGAAGGACGGATAACGGGCGGCGAGCTGCGCCCGGAGACCGGCGGCTCCACCGACCTGGCCGCCTGGCACCCGCTGGACGCCGTCCCCGGTCTCGACCGGGTCGCCCTGGTCGACATAGGCCTGGAGCTGTGGCGTGAGCGGCCGGCGCTGGGGCGGGTGGACGGCCACGATCCGGTGAACGGCTGAAATCTGCTGAGGGCGCGAGGGGCGTTTCGCTCTATTGGGTGACGAACGCGTGTGTGCCCTCGACTGTGTGGGGCTGCGTGTAGCGTCGGGTGGTGTGAAGCTGGTGGTGCGGGTCAAGCTCGTGCCAACGCCCGAGCAGGCGGCGGCACTTGAGGCGACGCTGCGTATGTGTAATGAGGCGGCGAACTGGCTGTCCAGCCAGGGGTTCATGCGCCAGGTGACCTCGCGCAAGGCGCTGCAGGCCTTCGGATACGCCCCGTTGCGGGCTCGGGGCCTGTCGGCACAGCCCGCACTACACGTGCTGCGCAAGGTCGCCGATGCCTACACCACTTTGAAAGCAAATCTGCGGGCCGGGAAGCTGGGCAAGCCTGGTGGCAGGCGGCACACCAAGGCCGCGACGAAGCCGGTCGTCTTCCGCCGGGATGCGGCACAACCCTTCGACGACCGCTGTCTGTCTTGGCGGCTGGACGCCTCGACGGTGTCGATCTGGACGGTAGCGGGACGGCTGAAGGGCGTGGCATTCACCGGCCAGACCGACCAGCTTGACGTGCTGCGCCGCTACCGGCAGGGCGAGTCGGATCTGCTGCGCCAGGGTGGGCAGTGGTACCTGATCGCTACCTGTGAAGTCCCCGAGCCCGGCCTGAACACCGCGCCGGCCGGGTTCGTCGGGGTGGACCTGGGGATCGCCAACATCGCGACTGCCTCCACCGGCAGACGATACAGCGGCCGGCGCCTGAACCGCCGCCGCGCCCAGGACCTGAAGCTACGGAGCAAGCTGCAGAGGAAGGGCTCGAAGTCTGCCAAGCGGCGGGCAAAGCGCCATGCGGGCAAGGAGAGGCGCCGAGCCCGCGACATCAATCACAAGATCTCCAAGTGCATCGTGGCGGAGGCGAAACGCACCGGTTGCGGCATTGCCCAGGAAGACCTGACAGGCATCCGCGAACGGGTACGGCTGAGAAAGCCCCAACGCGCCAAACTGCACTCCTGGGCGTTCCACCAGCTCGGCTCGTTCATCGCCTACAAGGCGAAGCGGGCCGGCGTGCCGGTGGTGTACGTCGATCCCGCCTACACCAGCCAGGAGTGTTCCCAGTGCCATCACATCGACACACGCAACCGGCCCGCACAGGCCGTGTTCGCCTGCAGGTCCTGCGGCTTCGTTGAGCATGCCGACCTGAACTCGTCCCACAACATCGGCCAACGCGGCTGGTGGGTGTGGGTCTGCGGGGCGAGTCACAAGCCCCTGTCCTCACGCTCATCGCGTGAGGACTGGACGCGGCCGGGACCCATCGAAGCCGTCGGTGACCCGAGCTGCAAACCCGGGACCCCGGCCCCGGGTAGCTGACCAGTGATTGGGCGGGGGACAGCGCGGCCGTCCTCGAGGCGGAGTTCTGCCCGGACAGCGGGGCGGGCCTAACGGGGGAGAACCACGACATACGCCGCGGGCTCCCGGTCCGGTGAGGCCATCAGCGCCGTGCGGATCACCGTCGCCTGCTGCACGGGAGCGTCCCGCAGCTTCTTCGGCGTGATGTGGACGACGGTGATCCCGAGCCGCTCCAGATGCTCGCGCTTGTGGCCGCACTCGGTCCACTCCGGGTCCGGACCCTGGTCCTGGGCCCTGGCCGGGCGAGGGGCGCGGGTGTCGAGCTCCACGGCGACGGCCTGCTCGGGCCAGTAGGCGTCGACGCCGCCGAAGTGGGGGCCGCCGGGGAGGCGCAGATCCACGTTCCACACCGGCTCGGGCAGTCCGTACATACGGATGAGGTCGTACAGGCGGTCCTCGGCGATGGCCCGGCCCTCGGCGAGCAGGGATTCGACGGCGTCCACGACGTGGGGGCGGGACAGGAGGCGTGCGCGGTTCAACTCGCCCACGACCACGCCGGGTTCGCAATGGCCGCCGCGCACGGCCTCGGTGAGCAGCCTGCGCACCGCAGCCGGGTCGGAGAGCCGTGCGACGGCGTCCGCGAGCGCGCGGGCCACCGGGGCGACGGGCAGCCCCGTCACCTCTTCCGGTCCCGGCAGCGTGTGCGTACGGATGAGCCGCGCGCATCCGGCCGACCGCAGCCGCCGGGTGCGCGGTACGAGTACGTCGATCCGGTCGAGCGAGGGCAGCGGCGGAGCGGACGCGAACCGGTGCAGGGCGAGGGCGGCGAGACCGGTGACCATCGCCTCGTCGCCACCGGGACGCCCCGCGTACAGCAGCGCGGCATGCAGCCGCTCCTCACTGGTCGGCGGCCCCGGGTGCAGCAGATACACACCGGGCAGCAGCTGCTGCCACGGCCCTCCGGGCCGGCACTGCTCGGCGGTCCGCGCGGCCGGCACGCCGTGCTCCCGCAGCTGCGCGGCGGACAGCACGCGCTGCCGCACATCGGACCGGTGGCTCAAAGGGCGGGGGGAGAGCGGGGTGTTGTGGTTCATGCCCCGCACATTCCCGCCCTCCGGCCGCCCGCTAACCACTGTTACACAGCCGTCGACAATTCCGGACAACACCGCGCTAAAGTACGCGCGTTCGACTGCCGATCAGGCCTACCGCGGAGGGGCACCCTCCGTCAGCCGGCGGACGCGTTCGCGTCGCACTCCTGTGCGCGCAGCGAGCGGGCCAGGTCGTCGCGGGACTCCAGGACCAGACGGCGCAGCGCCGGGGCGGCCGAGGTGTGGGACTCCAGCCAGGCGTCCGTCGCAGTGAGGGTGCGGGCGTCGTCCTGGAGGGCGGGGAAGAGACCCTTCACCACGTCCATGCCGATCTGGATCGAACGCTCCGCCCAGACACGCTCGATCGCCTCGAAGTACTTCGCGGCGTACGGCGCGACGAGCTCCCGTTGCGACTCCTGTACGAAGCCCGAGATCGTCGCCTCCACCAGGGCGTTGGACAGGGCGTCCGACTCCACGACCTGCGCCCACGCCTGGTCCTTGACCGCCGCGGACGGCCGCGCCGCCAGGCAGCGCACCTGGTGGCGCTTGCCGGACGCGGTGTCGTCCCTGGCCAGCTCCGCGGCGATCACGGTCTCGTCCGCCGCCCCGTGCGAGGCCAGCGGCTCCAGGAACGCCCAGCGCAGCTCCTGGTCCACATCCAGCCCGTCGATCTGGGCGGTGCCCTCCAGCAGTCCCTGCAGCAGTTGCAGATCGGCGTCCGTCGTGGCGGTCGTCGCGAAGAACCGCGCCCACGCCAGCTGGTGCTGGCTGTCCGGCTCGGCGAGCCGCAGTTCCCGCAGCGCGCCCTCCGACAGCCGCCGCCCGCCCTCCTCGCGCCACTCGGGCACGGCGTAGTGGACGAGTGCCATCCGCGCCCACATGTGCACCATCTGCAGCACGCCGATGTCCGACTCGCGCCCCGCGAAGTCCAGGACAAGACTCACGAAGTCCCGCGCCGGCATCAGCGCGTCGCGCGTCAGGTTCCACAGCGCCGACCAGCACAGCGCCCGCGCCAGCGGGTCCTTGATGTCGCCGAGGTGTCCGCGCAGCGTCTCCAGCGAGCCCTCGTCGAAGCGGATCTTGCAGTACGTCAGGTCGTCGTCGTTGACCAGGACCAGTGCCGGCTTCTCCGCGCCCGCCAGCTCCGCCACGACCGTCCGCGCGCCGGTGACGTCCACCTCGGCGCGCGCGTACCGCACCAGGTCGGCGCCCTCGAACCGGTACAGGCCCACCGCCGCCCGGTGCGGCCGCAGCAGCTCCCCGTCCTGGACGACCGCCAGCTCGGTGATCCGGTCACCCGCGTCGTACGTGACCTGCGGCGTCAGCGAGTTGACCCCGGACGTCTCCAGCCACGACCGCGACCAGGCCTTCATGTCGCGCCCGGACGTCTCCTCCAGCACCGACAGCAGATCGCCGAGGCGGGTGTTCCCGTACGCGTGCCGCTTGAAGTAGCGCCGGGCACCTTCCAGGAACGCGTCCCGTCCCGCGTACGCCACGAGCTGCTTCAGCACCGCGGCGCCCTTGGCGTAGGTGATTCCGTCGAAGTTGAGTTTGGCGTCCTCGAGATCACGGATGTCCGCCGTGATCGGGTGTGTGGACGGCAGCTGGTCCGCCCGGTACGCCCACGCCTTGCGGTTGTTGGCGAAGGTCACCCACCCGTTGCCGAAGCGGGTCGCCTCGACCAGCGAGAACGTGCCCATGAAGTCGGCGAAGGACTCCTTCAGCCACAGGTCGTCCCACCACTGCATGGTGACCAGGTCGCCGAACCACATGTGCGCCATCTCGTGCAGGACGACGTTGGCCCGCCGCTCGTACGACGCCTGGGTCACCTTGCCCCGGAAGACGAGTTCCTCCCGGAAGGTCACGCACCCCGGGTTCTCCATCGCGCCGATGTTGTACTCGGGCACGAAGGCCTGGTCGTACTTCCCGAACGGGTACGGGTAGTCGAAGTGGTCGTGGAAGAAGTCCAGGCCCTGCTTGGTGACGAGGAAGATGTCGTCCGCGTCGAAGTGCTTGGCCAGCCCCTTGCGGCACATCGCCCCGAGCGGGATCTCCAGGGTCGTGCCGCCCTCGAAGGTGCGCGTGTAGTGGTCGGTCTCGTAGTGGTACGGACCGGCCACGACCGCCGTGATGTACGTCGAGATCGGCCCGGTCTCCGCGAAGCGCCACGTCTCTCCGTCGCGGGACTCCTCCGCGCCGTTGCTCCAGACCCGCCACCCTTCCGGCGCGGCCACCTCGAAGCGGAAGGGCGCCTTGAGATCGGGCTGCTCGAAGTTGGCGAAGACACGGCGTGCGTCGGCCGGCTCGTACTGGGTGTACAGATAGACCTCGCCGTCCTCCGGGTCGACGAAGCGGTGCATGCCCTCGCCGGTCCGGCTGTAGGCGCACTGAGCGTCCACCACCAGCACGTTCTCCGCGCGCAGGCCGGCCAGGGCGATCCGGGAGCCGTCGAAGACGGCGGCCGGGTCGAGCTGTTCGCCGTTCAGCGTGACGGAGGTGACCGCGGGAGCCACCAGATCGGCGAAGGTGGCCGTGCCCGGCTCCGTGGCCCGGAAACGGATCGTCGTCACCGAGCGGAACGTCCGCGGCTCCGCCCCGTCGCTCTCCGCGGTCGCGGACCGCAGGTCGAGGAAGACCTCGTACCCGTCGACGGACAGCAGGGCGGCCCGCTCGCGGGCCTCCTCGCGGGACAGATTCTCTCCGGGCACGGCCACTCCTTTGTGTCTCGTTCGAACAGGACCGATCCTCGCATGTGCTCGTGACCGCAGGTATCCCGGGAATGCGCGCGGCGGCCGGTGGTGTTTGCGCCTGAGCCGCACCCCCGTACGACATACGAGGCACTTGGAGAGACATGCCCGAGAGCAGGACCCCCGCCGACTTCTGGTTCGACCCGCTGTGCCCCTGGGCCTGGATGACCTCCCGCTGGATGCTGGAGGTGGAGAAGGTCCGCCCGGTCGACGTGCGCTGGCATGTGATGAGCCTGGCCGTACTCAACGAGGACAAGCTGGACGAACTGCCCGAGCAGTACCGCGAGGCGCTCAAGAACGCCTGGGGTCCGGTCCGGGTCGTCATCGCCGCCCAGCAGAAGCACGGCGACGAGGTGGTCGGTCCGCTGTACACCGCGCTCGGCACCCGCATCCACAACGAGGGCCGCGGCGTCACCCCCGAGGTGATCCTGGAGGCCCTGGACGCGGTGGGCCTGCCGGCCGAGCTCGCGGAGTACGCCGAGTCGGACGCGTACGACATCGAGCTCCGCGCCTCCCACAAGGAGGGCATCTCCAAGGTCGGCCAGGACGTCGGCACGCCGGTCATCGCGGTGCCCGGCGCGGACGGCGAGCCGATCGCCTTCTTCGGCCCGGTCGTCACCCCCGCGCCCAAGGGCGAGGAGGCGGCGAAGCTGTGGGACGGCACGCTGATGGTGGCGTCGATCCCGGGCTTCTACGAGATCAAGCGCACACGGACGAAGGGCCCCGACTTCTCCTGAGGCCGCACCGTGCACGGAAGGACCCCCGCGAGTCACGTCCTCGCGGGGGTCCTTCTTTTCTCCGCCTGCAAGTGAAGGTTGAGAAGACGATCACGAGCAGGACGACTCTATGGCCTGGTCAGGCTTGCGTCACGGGCCGATTCACGGGCCGGTTCAAGCCGAGGTTCACGGGCCGGTTCAAGGGGCGATGAGCGGAGTGCGCTCCTTGGCCCCGGCGTAACGCTTCGCCACGTCCTGCCAGTTGACGACCTCCCACATGGCGTCGATGAAGTCCACCTTCTGGTTCTTGTACTGCAGATAGAAGGCGTGCTCCCAGGCGTCGAAGACCAGGATCGGCACCGAGCCCTGGCCGACGTTGCCCTGGTGGTCGTAGACCTGCTCGACGATCAGCCGACCGCTGACCGGCTCGTACGCGAGGACGCCCCAGCCCGAGCCCTGCGTGGTGGCGGCCGTGTGCGACGACGCCGACGAAGAAGGCGAAAGAGCCGAAGGGGAGATCCCCCTTCGGCTCGCCGCCACCGGTTTCCGGTCATGTTGTGCCATTGGAGTTCTCTCCTGCCCGGAGGCTGGAGACTCTCCCCTGGATCGCTCCGGGGAGTTTGACGGCACTCAGGTCCGTCCCGACGACGACCCTCCCGGCCGCCGGGCGGGTCGACGACCCGCCGCGTCGAACGTTACGGGGCCGGGGCTTGGCCTGAGGCGGATCGGCGTGAAGTCACCCTGTGGGGTGAACGAGCGCGGAGTAGTCGTACGGCAGTTCGGGAAGCGTGTAGACGGCCATGCCAGGAGTCCCCTCCGACCACTTGTTAACAGCAGGAGGGCCCGGAAGTTGATCAGCCCTTCGTCCTAGGACCGGGCGTCGCGCGTGATGGCGGCGAGGTCGGGGCGCGCAGGGTCCCCAGTTCCGCGAGTGTGAAGTCCTCGGTGAACCAGCCGGTGACGGCCCGGCCGTCCACGGTCTTCGTGGTCCTGCGGTCCGCGAACTCCGGGTGCGACGCGACATCCGTCGTCCCCGAGATCTCGTTCTCGTGCCGCACCACCAGGTGGTGGTCCGCGGTCGCCACGAGATCCGGCTCGATCCAGTCGGCGCCGGCCTGCACCGCGTACGCGTACGACGCGGCGGTGTGCTCCGGTCGCCACCCGGCGGCCCCTCGGTGCCCGATGACGACGGGCCCGTGCGGCGGCCGGTGCGGCGTGCTCGCGACGGCGGGACCCGCCGCCCCGGCGGCGGCAGCGGTCGCGGTCGCGGCTGTGGCGCCCGCCGCGAGAAGTATCGAACGACGTCCGGGCGGTGCGGACATACGGCTCTCCCTCGGTGTGCGTGACAGGTCCTCGCGCCCGAACGCTAGGACCGCCCGCCCCACCCCGGCCGGCGGTTCACCGCCTGTACGCCTGCCGTGCACCGGCCGGGACCCGCCGACGAGGGGACAGGTCCGACGAGGGGACAGGTC
>NZ_JBSGZO010000144.1:0-18011 GCF_053611045.1 Streptomyces sp. NPDC054841
GGCGTGGTGCGTGTGGTGCCCTTGACACCAAAATCGAACATCCATTCTTATGGGATTCCGGCCCCTGGAATCCCGGGACTTCCGACAGGTTATCCACAGGCCGGAGGGACGTCGGGGCGCATTGTCAGTGGCAGGGGATAGCGTCTTTGACGTGAAGCGATCGACTCAAGCAAACCGGGTGGAACCCATGGCAGGAACCGACCGCGAGAAGGCGCTCGACGCCGCGCTCGCACAGATTGAACGGCAATTCGGCAAGGGCGCCGTGATGCGCCTGGGCGAGCGGCCGAACGAGCCCATCGAGGTCATCCCCACCGGGTCGACCGCACTCGACGTCGCGCTCGGCGTCGGAGGCCTGCCGCGCGGCCGTGTGGTGGAGGTGTACGGGCCGGAGTCCTCCGGTAAGACGACCCTGACGCTGCACGCCGTGGCCAACGCGCAGAAGGCCGGCGGCCAGGTTGCCTTCGTGGACGCCGAGCACGCCCTCGACCCCGAGTACGCGAAGAAGCTCGGCGTCGACATCGACAACCTGATCCTGTCCCAGCCGGACAACGGCGAGCAGGCCCTCGAGATCGTCGACATGCTCGTCCGCTCCGGCGCCCTCGACCTGATCGTCATCGACTCCGTCGCCGCGCTCGTGCCGCGCGCGGAGATCGAGGGCGAGATGGGCGACTCGCACGTGGGCCTCCAGGCCCGCCTGATGAGCCAGGCACTGCGGAAGATCACCAGCGCACTCAACCAGTCCAAGACCACGGCGATCTTCATC
This sequence comes from Streptomyces sp. NPDC054841, assembly GCF_053611045.1. Taxonomy (NCBI): domain Bacteria; kingdom Bacillati; phylum Actinomycetota; class Actinomycetes; order Kitasatosporales; family Streptomycetaceae; genus Streptomyces; species Streptomyces sp. NPDC054841. Next base: position 764 of record NZ_JBSGZO010000144.1, read on the forward strand.
AACCAGCTCCGCGAGAAGATCGGTGTGATGTTCGGCTCGCCGGAGACCACGACCGGTGGCCGCGCACTGAAGTTCTACGCCTCGGTGCGTATCGACATCCGCCGTATCGAGACCCTGAAGGACGGCACGGAGGCGGTCGGCAACCGCACCCGCTGCAAGGTCGTCAAGAACAAGGTGGCGCCGCCCTTCAAGCAGGCCGAGTTCGACATCCTCTACGGCCAGGGCATCAGCCGCGAGGGCGGTCTGATCGACATGGGCGTGGAGCACGGCTTCGTCCGAAAGGCCGGCGCCTGGTACACGTACGAGGGCGACCAGCTCGGCCAGGGCAAGGAGAACGCGCGGAACTTCCTCAAGGACAACCCCGACCTCGCCAACGAGATCGAGAAGAAGATCAAGGAGAAGCTGGGCGTCGGCGTCAGCCCGCAGGCCCCGACTGCCGAGCCGGGCGCGGACGCGGCGGCCTCGGCGGATGAGCCCGCGAAGTCGGTGTCCGCGCCTGCCACCAAGGCCACCAAGGCCACCAAGGCGGCTGCGGCGACCAAGAGCTGACCGGTACCGTGCCCGACCCGAGCACGCGGCATACCGCGCAATGGCCGGGCGGCAGCTCCGACTTGTCGAGGGCCGAGAAGGAGCTGCCACCCCAGGATCCGGCTGAGCGGGCGCGGGCGATCTGTCTGCGCCTGCTCACCGGGACCCCGCGCACCCGCAAGCAACTCGCCGACGCGCTGCGCAAGCGCGAGATCCCGGACGAAGTCGCCGAGGAGGTCCTGTCCCGTTTCGAGGACGTCGGCCTCATCGACGATGCGGCGTTCGCGGACGCCTGGGTGGAGTCCCGGCACCACGGGCGGGGCCTGGCCCGCCGCGCCCTCGCCCGCGAGCTGCGCACCAAAGGCGTCGACGCGGCGCTGATCGACGAGGCAGTCGGTCAGCTCGACTCGGACCAGGAGGAGTCGACGGCCCGTGAGCTGGTCGCCCGCAAGCTCCGGTCCACCCGCGGCCTCGACCGCGACCGCCGGCTGCGCCGACTCGCGGGCATGCTCGCCCGCAAGGGCTACCCAGAGGGCCTGGCCCTGCGGGTGGTCCGCCAGGCCCTGGAGGAAGAGGGCGAGGACACCGAAGGGCTGGACGGCTTGTCCTAGGCCCGGACAGGGCCTGGGGGGTGTCGTGTGGATCAGGCCGCCCCCGGCGAGATCCACAGCACACTCCCCGGGCCCGCACCGGCCGTCGGCGCGTCTCGGTCTGCGCCGGCCCTCGGTCTGCGTCGGCCCTCGGGCAGTCCGCCGACACGGGCCTACCTCCGAGTCGAGTCTGTCCGGCGAGACGGCCTGTCCACCGACACGGGCCCGTCCACCGACACGGGCCCGTCCGCCGACACGAGCCTGAAGGCCTACAGGCGGGCCTGTTCTGCCACGGGTAGCCGGACCGGCAGGCCTTCCGCTCGCCAGGCCTGGAAGCCGCCCACCAGATCCGTCGCCCGGTGAAGACCCAGCTGGCGGAGCGACGCGGCCGCGAGTGACGACGCGTAGCCCTCGTTGCAGACCACCACGACCTGCAGATCATGGCTGGTGGCCTCGGGAGCGCGGTGGCTGCCCAGCGGGTCCAGCCGCCACTCCAGCTCGTTGCGTTCGACGACGAGCGCCCCGGGGATCAGCCCGTCCCGGTCGCGCAGCGCCGCATAGCGGATGTCCACCAGCAGCGCCCCGTCCGCCGCCGCCTCGAATGCCGCGCGCGGACCGACGCGGTCCAGCCCTTCCCGTACTCGCTCCAGCAACTCGTCGATGCCCACCGGTCGTTTGCCGGATTTCTCCCAGGAGGCCCCGGGCTTCAGCCCGTGGGGAGGAATGGGTTCTTGACTCGGAGCCGCGAAGCGGCGGAGTTCTCTGCGCATCTGCTCTGACCTCCCGTTGTCAGTGGCGGTGGGTAGGTTGATCTGCATGACGACAGCAGCGTTGGCCGAGGAGGCCGGGCATGCCCGGTACACCTACAGGCTTCGCGTGTCGTCTGCCGCACGCGTCGTGCTGGAAGCAGAGTGGGCGCGGTGTCGCTGGATCTGGAACGAGTGCTGCGCCCGGTCGAAGAAGGCGCACGCCGAAGATGACAAGTGCGGGCCGGCCCGGCTGGACAAGATGCTGACCGAAGCCCGCGCAACGATGACGTGGCTGCGTGAGGGCTCGTCGGTTCCACAGCAGCAGTTGATCCGCGACTTCGGCAAGTCCCGCGCCAAGGCGCTCAAGGACGTCAAGGCCCGCTTGCCGATGCGGCAGCGGGCCGGGATGCCGAAGTACAAGAAGAAGCACCACGCCGATGCGAGCCTGAACTACACACAGCGCGGGTTCCGTCTCAAGGACGGCCGCCTGCACCTGGCGGGCGACATCGCTGTGACCGTGGTGTGGTCGCGGGAGCTTCCCCATCCCCCGTCCAGCGTGCGCGTCTACCGGGACAGCCTCGGCCACTGGTACGCCAGCTTCGTCGTTCCCACCACCACCGAGACCTTCCCCGAAACCGGCGCGGTCATCGGCATCGACTGGGGAGTCAAGGAGACCGCGACCACCACCAGCGGCGATCACGACCTTCCGCACGCTGAGCACGGCAAGAAGGCCGCCGCGAAGCTGGCGCACCATCAGCGGATGATGGCCCGACGCCGCCGGCCCAGGGGCAAGGACCAGTCGAAGGGCTACCGGCAGGCGCAGAAGCAGGCCGCGAAGCTGCACAAGAAGATCGCCCGGCAGCGGCAGGACACCGGCCGCAAATGGGCCAAACGCGTCGTGCGCGACCATGACGCCCTCGCTGTGGAGGACTTCAGGCCGAAGTTCCTCGCCAAGTCCACCATGGCGAGGAAGGCGGCTGATGCCGCCATCGGCGCCACCAAGAAGGCCCTGATCGAGATGGGCCGCAAGCACGGCCGTGCCGTGCATCTGGTACACCCCGCGCACACCACGATGGACTGCGCGCAGTGCGGAGCGAGAACCAAGCACGCACTACCTCTCTCGGAACGTACCTACGCGTGCACCGCGTGCAAAGTTGTATCCCCCCGGGACAAGAACTCCGCACGCGTGATGCTCGTCCGGGCTGGTCTCAACCCGGCTGGTGCTGATCGTGTAAGAGCTGCTGGACCGCCGGTCCGCAGCCGACGTGAGCCAGGAATCCCCTCCCTTCAGGGAGGGGAGGATTCAAGCGCCGTCTAGGGTGCGGGCATGATCTCGCACAGCTACCTCTGCGAACTGTTCTCGCTGGACGGCCGCGTCGCCGTGGTGACGGGCGGCAGTTCCGGCATCGGCCGAGCCATCGCCGGGGCTCTCGCGCGAGCGGGGGCGAGCGTGGTGATCGTGGCGCGCAAGGAGCCGGAACTGGCCGCCACGGTCGACGAGCTGGCGGCGGACGGCTGCCGGGCGGCCTGGGTGAGCGCCGACCTGAGCACCCGCGAGGGGGTGCGCGCGGCGGCGGAGCAGGCAGCCGAGGTGTTCGGCGAGCCCGACATTCTCGTCAACAGCGCCGGGATCAACCTGCGGCCGCCGATGGGCGAGCTGGGCGAGGAGGTGTGGGACGCCACCATGGCGGTGAACCTGGAGGCGCCCTACCTGCTGGGCCGGCGGTTCGGGCCCGGCATGGCCGAGCGGGGCTTCGGGCGGATCATCCACATCACCTCACAGCAGGCGCACCGGGCGTTCGTCCACAGTGGCGCCTACGGGGTCTCCAAGGGGGCGCTGGAGTCACTGGCCCGCTCTCAGGCCGAGGCGTGGTCGCCACACGGCGTCACCTGCAACACGCTGGTGCCCGGCTTCGTCATGACCCCGCTCAACGCGCGGTTGTCGTCCGACCCGCAGAAGGTGGCGGCGCTGGCCGCGCGCACGATGGTCGGACGCAACGGCCTGGCCGAGGACTTCGCCGGAGCGGCCGTGTTCCTGGCCGGCCGCGCCTCCGGCTACGTCACCGGGCAGGCGATCTTCGTCGACGGCGGGTTCTCCGTCCACTGAACCCAGCCCCGCAGGAAACCCGAACCACGGGATCATGTCCAATCAACACGGGACAACGGGATACTTCCAGTCCAGAAGCCGCAAACCGTTTGAGGAAGCAGGCCGTCAGGACTTCAGGCCGCGTGATGTGACCTTTCGCCGCAGCCGGACGATGTTTTGCGGTCCTGGTGGTCCTGGTGGTCCTGGTGGTCCTGGTGGTCCCGGTGGTCCGTGGACAGTGGCCGCGGTCGCGTGCCGGCCGCGCTGGTTCGCGGTGCGTGCTCTCGCGGGCACGGCCGAGGTACTGGACTGCAGAGGCGGCCGGTCCTGTGCGGTGTCATCGAGAGGACAGATGCCGGGCCGGTGTCGGCAGCACGCGGACGGCTGCGAATCCAGAGCTAAAACCAGAGCGAATCCAAGGCTAAAGTTGCTAGGTTCTGGGCTGGAGGTGGTCATGCCGACCCAGGAAGAGCTGTTCGCGGCGGTGGACGCGCTGCTGGAGGGTGAGCCGCAGCTGCCGCCGCCTGTTGAGAGGGCCCGGCTGCGTGAGGCCGCCGGCATCACGCAGGCCCGCCTGGCGCAGGTGCTGAAGTCGACGACGCAGACGGTGAAGAACTGGGAGAACGGCCGGTCCGAGCCGCGTCCGCCGCGTCTGCAGGCGTACCTGCGGCTGTTGGAGGGCTGGGCGGCGAAGTACCCGCCCGAGCCCGAGCCCGAGCCCGAGCCCGAGTCGGAGTCGGAGTCGGAGCCGGAGGCTGCGCCGGTGCCCGAGACGTTCGCCGGCCCCACCGAGCGGGAGATGCCCGCTTGCGTTCCTGCCGGTGTACCCGCCCGCGAGGCGGAGCCTGCCGCTCGTGCGTCGTCGCGGCGCCCGGTCCCGAAGTCCGCCCGGGCGGAGTCGGCCGCTGACCCGCGGTTCCCGCATGGTCCGCTGGCGGTGCTGGACGGGGACGGCACTGCGTACTGCGTCGGCGGGGTCGTCCTTCAGTGCCCGGCCGCGACCATTCCGCAGCTGGTCGAGTGGACACTCAAGGAGTCCGGGATCGGCGCCGCCAGGCTGCACCGCAACGGCAAGGACTCCGACCCGCTGATCGTCCTGACCGAGGCCGCGGCCCTACGGTTCGGGCTCCCGGCCCGGCTGGAGGGCTTCGAGGCCCGCCGCTCCCTGCGCTTGCCGGAGGATCACCCGGTCGTCAAGCAGATCGCCCGCGCGAAGTGGAAGCTGACCCAGCGCGGCTTCGGCCCGTGGGCGCGCATCTACCGCCCGGCGAAGGCCGGCCTGCGTCAGTGCGTGCAGCTGGCGATCCTGTCCTGGGACGCACTCGACACCCGCGCCTGGGGCGACGCCGCCGAACTGCCGTCTGCCGAACTCGCCCGCACCCTGGGCATCTACGCCCAGCGTGTGATCACCCCGCGCGGCTCCACCGCCGTTTTGGGCCTGGAGTTGATGACCGCACTGCGCCCGCCGACCCGCGCCGTGAAGGACGAGCGGAGCGGCGAGTGGGTCCCCGGCCACAACCCCGGCTCACTCGGAACGGAGCCGGTCGACCCGGCGCCGCCGGAAGCCCCGGCCGAGCACCCCGCCGCCCAAGGGTGGACGGGCGGCTTTCTCGATGAGGAGGCGTACCAGTGGGTGCGCGACCCGGACCTGCTCTGTGACGAGGAGTGCCTGCTGCCCTGGGCGATCGGCCTGGACATCAACACCGCCTTCCTCGCCGCCTCCGCGCGCCTGGTCGTCGGTCTCAGCAGCCCCGAGCACATCCAGCGTCCCGTGTTCGACAAGAAGATCCCCGGCTCCTGGCTGGTGGACCTCTCCCACATCGAGCTGGACCCACGCCTCCCATCGCCCTTCACACCGTCAGGGCAGCGCCCCCAGGGCCCGGCCTGGTACCAGACCCACACCGTCGCCTACGCCGTCGAGCTCGGCTACGACGTCCGGCCGGCCGAGGCCTTCCTGCGCCGCGAGACCGGCGCGTACCTGGACCCGTGGCACGACCGTCTCAAGACCGCCTACGTCGACACGATGGCCGACCTCGGCGTCAGCAAGGACCTGGACGAGGCCGCGTTCCTCGCCGCGATGGAGCAGCACAAGCACCACGACCCAGAAATGGCCGCCGTGCTGTCGGCGATCAAGTCCACCGTCAAGGGCGGCATCGGCAAGCTCCGCGAGCGCCCGCAGGGCCGCCACTACCGCGACGGCGAACGCTGGCCCGCGCTGGAGCGCCCGACCTGGCGCCCCGACATCAGGGCCGCGGTCATCTCCAAGGCCCGCGTGAACATGCACCGCAAGATGCTCAACACCGCGAAGGCGACCGGCCAGTACCCGCTCGCCGTGCTTTCCGACTGCGTCGTCTACGCCTCGCCCGGCCCTTCGCCGCTCGACTTCCTGCCCCGCACGCAAGACGGCAAGCCGCTGCCCGGCAGCTTCCGCCTCGGCCCCACCCCGGGCCTGGCGAAGCTGGAGGGTGTCCAGGAGATGGCGTGGGCCGTGGACCTGATGGAGAAGGGCATGAACCCCGCCCGCCACATCAAGGGCGGCGACGCCGTCATGGACGAAGGAGAGTAGGCGGTGACGGACATCCACGAGGCCCTGGACCGTGCGGACCAGGAGGTCTTCACCCGCGAGCCGCCGAAATCCGTCCAGGCCCGCGTGAACTTCCTGCTCGGCAAGCTGAAGACCACCAGGGCGGTCGCCGAACTGCTCGGGGTCACCCAGCGGTCGGTGGAGCGCTACCTCACAGGTGAGCGGAAGAGTCCGCCGAAGGACATCGCCGAGCGGATCGACACAGAAGTCCGCGCCCGCTGGCAGCCGCTGGTCCGTAAGCGCCGCCGTCAGCAGGCCGCCGTCAGCACCGGGATCACCGTGGAGACCCGTGCCCGGTTCGGCTACACCGCCCCGATCGGCACGACCGACGACGGCCGCATGCGGCGCCTGACCGTGCACCTCCCCCCGGCCTACGCGGACCGGCTCTTCGAGGCCCAGCAACAGGGCGCCGACGACCAGCAGATGCGCGAGATTGTCGCCGAAGGACTCCAGGAAACGTATTTCAAGGACGGCGGGCGCCGCGCCGACAACCTCGAAGTCGAATTCACCGACATCGACTACATCGACGTCTCCTTCTGAAAGCCAGGCCGCACACAATAGGAAACTCTCGGCCGTCGGCGGAGTGTGTCCATCCTCAGCGGAGCGAACCACCCGCGCCGTGCACGACGCCATCCGCGATCCCCGCCTCGAGGGCGCCGCTGAGGTCTTCCGCGCGTTCGTCAATGACAACGCCGACGCGTTCGACGCCACCTTCCCCGAGGACGCGCCATCCCGACTCGACGCACCGGGACAGGCCGCCTGACGTGGAGCTCTACGTGGACATCCGCTGGCTCCTGGAGCGCCAGGCGGAGGTTCTGCCCAAGCATCCGCAAATCCACGACTTCTCCAGCCTGGTAGCCGCCGTCGGCCGCCACCGTGTCAACACGCCCAGGGTCGGGGCCACAGTCGGCAACTCCTGGCACGCCGCCACGCTGATGCACACCGTCGTCCGGCTGCGACCCCTGCCTGCCCGCAACGCCCTGTTCGCCGCGGGCCTGGTCGTGGCGTACATGGACGCGGTCGGCGAAGGCCCCGATGCGCCCTACGGCGCGCTGCTCGAGCTTGCCCGCGACATCGACGCTGGCCGATCCGACGCGTACGACGCAGCCGACCGTATCCAGTCCTGGAAGATCTGACCCCGCCGCAGCGGGGCCTCCGACCACCGCCCTGGACATCATCTGGCTCGGCTGACCGGCCCCAACGACGGCGCCCCGTCCCCTCCAGCTGCCGGGGACGGGGCGCAGCACTGGGGCCCTCGCGGGCCGAGTGTGATCGTCGCTCGCCGCCAGTCCAGGTAGTACTCCCTCGTTCCGCTCGGGGCGCTCCACCTGGACCTGCGACTTCGTCGACGACAAGGGCCTGCAGCTATCGAGGAAGGCCCACATGCGCCGCCGGACCCGGCCAGATCACTCCGGCCCGCGTCCGCCGCGGGTTTCGGAACCTCCGCGCGACCATGCACTGCCCCGCCAGAGCGCCGAAACCCAACGGCAGCGGTCCCGGACGCCCACCGGGAACCAAGAACAGACAACGAGCACCCCGCTATGAGGTCGGCAAGACCGTGAGCCGCGAACGCGCACTCATCGCCCTGCAACGGCCAAAGGGTTAAAGAACAAGCTCAGCAGGGGGCGGTCACGTTGCCGCAGTAGATCCAGGCCCGAGTGCCCCAGTTGTCCTTGACCCAGTACCACTTGTTGCCGTACTCGTTCGTATCGGAGGAGAAAACCCAGAGCTTCTCGCCCTTGGGGGAATAGCGCACGGGGTCGGCGCTTCCGAAGTAGTTGGTCCGGAGGTTGCCTCCCGTCGATGTCGTCCAGAACTCGTAGTCCGGGTAGTCCGCGGCACCCGCTGCCGCGCTGGTGCCGCCCGACGCCGTGGTCGTGCGCGGCGCGGCTGACTGGCCGGTGGCCTCGGCCGGTACGGCCAGGGTGCCGACTACGAGCGCGGTGCCGAGCGCCGCAGTCACGAGCGCATGGCGAATATGCATGTGTGTCCCCTTCTGTCCGTGGCTGTGCCGTGTTCGCGGCGGTGGCGCGTGCGAGCACGTGGCATTCCGACCGTGCGGCGATGAGTGCGGCCGGTGAAGCCGTCGAGCCGGTTGGGTCGGTCCGTTTCCCGCGCATCTCGCACTCGTCTCGAGGCGCTAATCCGTTGAACGATCTCAGCGCGGGTTGGGGCTCTTGTCCGTGTGCAGGCAGTTCCATGTGTTCGGGCCGACGTAGCCGTCCGCGGTGATCTGGCACCGCCTCTGCAGGTCCTTGACGGCAGCACGCGTGCCGGCCCCGAAGACGCCGTCCTCGTCGATCCCGTAGCCGTAGATGTTGATCAGACACTGCGCGTGCCTGACCGCCGAGCCGGTGTCGGTGTAGTAGAGGGACGGGTGGGCCCCGCTGTAGGGGCAGGGGCTGTCCCCAAATATCCCGGCTGCTGCGAGAGCGGGAGAGACGATTGCTGGGGCGGTGGTGGCGGTGGGTGTTGCGGGGGCGCCTGAAGCTGTGCCGGTGAGCCCCGCGAAAGCCGCTGCCCCTGCGACGGCACACGCGGCTATCTTGCCGTGTAATTTCATGATCTTCTCCCTCTTGTGATTGGACGCCGGGTCCGTGGGGTGGGCCGACGTCAGCACACTGCTCTGACGGCCTTGGGCGAACCTGCAAGAAACCCGCAGGTTCTGAGCCGTGCGCTGTGGTGTGAGCGCTTGGACGGGGAACAGACTTGCGGATGCCTGGGCAGCAACACAGTCAAACCGCGTGTCCCGGACAGTTCCGAACAGTCCAGTACTGTCCGGCCTGGTCGGACGCCTGTCCCGGAGAAGGCAAGGCCACCTCTCCGGCGGGCCTCCGACTCGGAGGCATGGTCGGCTGCTCACCAGCGACCCGAGCGACGCGGAGCGGGCGACGGCCCAACTCCTCAACTACGTCGCGGCCACCTGGGAGAAGCAGGACCTCCCGCTGCGCCAGCACGCCCAGGCCGTTGCCCGCGCCCTGACCCGGTAGGAGGGATCTGCCTCATGCCCGCATCCACGGCCACCCGGCGCGCGTACGGTGGCGGTACGACCCGCCGGGAGGAACAGCCGATGAGCGCGCAGCCCGACCACGCCCCCGTCACGCCGTACGCTCCCGCGCCGGGAGCTCCGGCCGAACTGCTCGGCCAGCTGCGCACCGACCGGCGCGCGGACCGGTGGGTGCCAGCCTTCGAGCAGGAGTGGGCGGCCGCGCTGGAGGAGTCGCGCCGGACGTTCTCCCTCGCCGCGCCATACGAGGTCGTCCAGGTCTGGCAGGGCCGCCTTGCCTCCGCCCCGGCGGTCGACGCCTTCGTCGCCTCCGGCTACGACGACAGCGAGTTCATCGACATGGCGGAGCTGCGGGGCAGACGCGGGTGACTGCTCAGCCGTACGCGGTCCGTTTCTCCGCACCGGCCGCGAAAGTCCTCGACTCCCTGCCCGAGCACGCCGAAGACACCGTGTGGGACGTCCTGGACGCCGCCGCGGCCGACCCGTGGGGCTTTCGGCAGTGGAACGCCGACGACCCCGAGGGCGAGGACGTGCGCTACGCGTCCGTCGGCCAGTTGTCCCTCACCTACTGGGTGAACAGGCCCCTGCGCCGCCTATCCGTCCTGAACATCGTCTGGCTCGGATAGCCACCCGAGGCAACGCCCCGACCCCGGCATTGCAGCTTGAGAAGTAGTCACCAGTTGCCGTGGAGGCGCTCGGCACCGAGCTGGACCTCGCGCCGGCATTCGCGGCAGTCCGGCAAGCCGCTCACGATTTCTTCCGCCCAGGTGAAGCCGCACAGCGACGTGAAAAGACCGCCTCTGGCATGGGTGTCATCGGTGGCGTGGGAGTTGTAGCCCGGGACGTTCCACGTGTCTGGCGTCTCGCCGTCGTAGGGGGGGGCACCGTCCGGTCAGTCGTACACGGCTTCGGTGGTGGTACAGCGCATCCGGAGGTCAGGGCCCTCTCACCGGGCGCCCTGCCGGGCCTGAGCGGCGGCGTCGACGGCGTCTGCCAGTCGCTCGAAGGACAGTCGTAGTCCCTCATGTGGTCCCAGCTGCCAGGCGGCCGCTCTCGGACCAGCGAACGGAACATCAGCAGCAGGCGCGCCAAGTCGTGCTGCCCGACCCGGACGGGGTTGGTCTCGGGGTCGTAGCCGTGCGGGTTCTCGGTGCCGGTCTTCTTGGGCATCGCACGTCTCCTCGTCTGCACGCTGGTGGGCTGAGTGTGCCGGGAATGAGTAGCGCGGGTGAAACCGCGAACGCACAGGGCGCGTGTGTACTCAGGTGTGGGCAGCAGCCGGGCAGGGGAGAACCTAACGGCTCCTGGCATACGGCGAGTTGACCGTGAAGGCAGGGGGCAGGCCGAGCGAAGGGTGACGACATGCCGAGGCGCGATTTTGCACCAACGAAGCTGGTCGTCTGCCCCGAGTGCGGTGTACCGACGAAGGCGAGCCTCCGCAACGGTCACCTCTACGAGCACCCGGCGCCGGGGCGCCCCGGCATCTGCCCGAAGTCCGGGGAAGTGGTCGTGACCGGCAAAGAGCTTACGAACAGCTACGAGTGCGCTTGCGGCACCTGGGCCCGGATCACCCACAAGGACACTCTCGCCCAGCACCCCATGCCGGAGGGGGAACGCTGCCCGCTGTCCGGAGAGCCGATAACGACTCCGGCTGCTCCCCGCCCCGTTGTGGACGGGCTGCTGCGCATGGTGCCACCCGCACCGACCCAAGGGTGGCGGGCGGAGCCGGTCCCCAGCAGCGGCGGTTCCAGCGTGTACGCGATCCCGGCCGGCCTGCCCGGCCACGGCCGAAGGCGCCGCTGACCGCCCACCGGCGGCGACTCCAAGACGCCACGTCGCCGAGCGCGAACCCGTCGGCGCCCGTCTCGCGCCCCCGGGCTGGTGTCACGTCAGCCCCAGCCTGTGAGGTCTGTAAGGCTCACAGGCCGTTTTCCCAGATAGACGGGGTGAGCTGTGAGGGTGTGAGCCTGTGAGGTGGAGCTCGCGCCCGTGCTTCCGTACGCCCTGGTCCGGCCCGCCGGCGCGGAGGACGATGGGGATATGGGCGAGCACGACCAGGACCAGGACGTCGTCGCCGGACCGCCGCTCAGCGCGGCGCAGGCCCGGGAGGTGACGGCGGGGCTTCGCGAGGCGATGGAGGATGTCCGGCGCTCCGTGGCGGTGCTCGCCGCCCGGGTCCGGGACGCGCACGCCGCCCGCGTCTGGGTGCCACTCGGCTACGGCTCGTGGGAAGCGTACTGCGACGCGGAGTTCGGCATCAGCCGCGCGCAGGCGTACCGGCTGCTGGACGTCGCCCGCGCCCTAGCCGCCATCCACGGCGCCGTCGCCGCCGACACCGAGGTGTCTCGCACGCGAGACACCGGCCCGGCCGCCGCGGCCGCGCTCGACTACGGCCTGTCCCAGCGGGTCCTGATCGCCGTCTCCGGCCGCAGCAGCGACGTCGCGGAGCTGATCACCCGCCGACTCGCCACGCTCGTGGTCTCGGGTTGCTGCTCGTGGTGTTCGTAGCAGCGCAGCATTTGCACGACCTGTGCGGCACACGGCTGCGGCTCGTGCAGCAGGCCGCCCCTGGGCTGCAGCAGCAAGGGCGCCGCGTCTCCTGCGCCACGGTGCAGCGGGCCGCCGTGCAGCAGGGCAGCAGCGACGTTCGTTCTGCTCCGCTCGAACAAACCGGTTTGCGTGGTGCTACCGGCCGCCGGTCTCGCGGTCCGGTGCCGGCCACGGGGCCGCCCCTCGTTTGTGGAACCCGGCTGCGTCGGCTATTCCCTTTCGCCGGCTCATCCGGCCTGCTGGTGACAGCTCCTGGGCTTCGGCTCACTTGGGCCGGCCATGGGGAGTGGGCGGTGTGATGGACCGTGCCCCACGGGCTGTGGGAGGTCGCCCTGCGGGAGATGGCCAGGGTTTTGCTGCCGCCGGCACGGTTGCGTCCGCGGGGCGGCGAAGTGGCCGGTATCGATGACGAGGCGGTGTTCGCGGCTGAGCGGGCTACGGCTGCGGCGGTCGGCCGGCCGCTGTCGGTGTGGTTGCAGGCGTGGCAGCGATCGGGGTGTGTCCCGAAGCGGGCCGGCGTCCCGGCGGTGGTCGCCGAGGCTGCCCGCCCGCGATCCGAAGGTGGCTCAGGTGGCGCTGTCCGGGGTCGTTTCGGGTTTCGTGTGGAGGATCTCGCGGGCCTGGTCCGCGGCGCGGGCGATGCTTTCGGAGACGAAGTCGACGAAGCGGGCGATGTTCTCCAGGCGGGCGGCGGCCGGGGTGCCGGGGCCGAGGATGCCCACGCCCTGCCGGGCGATCTCGCCGAGGTGGGCGGTGGACCGGGCGCTGGCCATCGTGGACTGGTACAGGACGTCGTCGTCGACGACGTAGCGTTCGCGGCGGCGTTCGTCGCGTTCCCGGCGGATGAGGCCCTGGCTTTCGAGGAACGTGACCGCTTTGGAGACGGATGCCGGGCTGACCTGGAGGCGCCCGGCGAGTTCGGAGGCGGTGAGGCTGCCGGCGTCGGTGGTGTAGAGGCCGGCCAGCACCCGGGCCGTCATCTTGGGCAGGCCCGATTGCATGAAGACGGTGGTGAACGTCTCCTCGTACTCGCGTACGGCTTCGGCATCGCGTCCGTGGGCCTGCGGGGGCGCGCTGGGGTCCCGGGGCCCGGCTTTTCTGCGCCGGTGGGCGCGGCGTTCGGTGGCGCGGTGGGCGAGGTCGGCGCGGTAGGTGGTGGGGCCGCCGTTGCGCATGACCTCGCGTGTGACGGTCGAGGTCGGGCGGTCGAGGCGTCTGGCGATCTCCGCGTAGGCGAGGCCGTCGGCCAGTCCCAGCGCGATCTGCTGGCGTTCCTGCTGGGTGAGTCTGCCTCCCGGCATCGCGGTCTCCTCCGTGGTCCGTGGTGTCTCCACCATAGCGTTCACCCTCAATCAATTGCAACGAACAGACACGGGATTGTTGCGTTAGATTTAAAACCATTGCAATGATTTCCCGGCTTCCAACTGCCACGATGTCGGATGCGCGCAACGAATCTGTTGCCTGACATGTGAATGCAACGTAGCGTTTCGAATGTCAGAAACAACGGGCCGCGGGGGCGGCCCCGTCCGTTCGGTTGAATTCCGCAACAGTCCTCAGGGGGCACACCACCATGTCCATCGCTCTTACCGACCAGGACCGCCCAAAGCTGCAGAAAACCATCGAGGAGATGGTCGAGTCCGGATTCACCGGGGTGACAGTGCGCGTGCACGACGAGCGGGGCGAGTGGGTCGCCGGCGCCGGGGCGGCCGAGCTGGGCGGGGCCGCGAAGCCGCCGGCGAACGGGCACGTCCGGATCGGCAGCAACACCAAGACCTTCACCGCGACCGTGGTGCTGCAACTGGTGGCCCAGGGCACGATCGGGCTGGACGCCCCGGTGGCCGACCACCTGCCCGAGTTCGGGCTGGACCCGAAGATCACGGTGCGGATGCTGCTGCAGCACACCAGCGGGGTGTTCAACTTCACCGGCGAGTACTACGACGACGGGACATTCGCGCCGGGGATCTGCGCCACGACCGCGGGCCAGCAGTGGGTGGACAACCGGTTCACGTCCTACCGGCCGCAAGAACTGGTACGGCTGGCACTGTCCAAGCCGGCGCGGTTTGAGCCGGGGACGGACTGGAGCTACTCCAACACCAACTACGTACTGGCCAGGCTGCTGATCGAGAAGGTCACCGGCCACTCGCTCGCAACGGAGATGCAGCGGCTGATCCTGGGCCCGCTCGGGCTGTCGGACACCGTTGTGCCGGGCACCAGTGCGGAAATCCCCGAGCCGCACGCCCACGCCTACTACCGGTACGAGAACGCCGGCCGGCACAAGACGGTCGACGTCACCCGCCAGAACCCCTCCTGGATCTCCACCGGCGGAGACATGATCTCGACCACCCAGGACCTCCACACGTTCATCTCCGCGCTGATGGGCGGCAAGCTCCTGCCGGCCCCGCTGCTGGCCGAGATGTGCAAGCCGCATCCCAAGGCCGGCTACGGCCTGGGGGTGTTCGTGCAGGACACCGGCGAAAACGGCGGCACGGTCATCACCCACAACGGCGGCATGGCGGGCCACGCGGCGCTGATGTACAGCACGCCCGACGGCAGCAAGACCCTGACCGCCGCGCTGAACTATGTCGACGACGCCGCACTGTCCCTGGCAGAGGCGTTCCAGAAGGCGACGCAAAGGCTCGTCAAGGAGGTCTTCGGCGGCGGGCAGGCCCAGTCGGCCGACGCGGCCGAGCCGGCTCGGTAGACAGGGCCGAGCGGCGTGGACCCGCACGGGCCAAGCCGGCTCGCTCACTCCGGCCGACGCCCGCCGGCATCGACGACCAGGTCCACCCGGACCACACGCTGCGGCAGGCCGACGTCGAAGCGCAACCGTGACCCGAAGCGGCCGCCATGAGCGCGCCCCCCGGCGCCCCGGGGCGGCGTACTTTGACACCGCATCGCAGTACGCCGCCCCGTTCGTGCGCAGGGCGGCCTCGCGGGCCCGCGGGAGGGGCATGGCCGGCTGGAACTCCCGTCGCACGCCGAGCCGTGCGACCAGCGCGAGCAACCGCACTGCGCAAGGCCCTCCACCGCGAGCCCGTACAGGGCGGTGCCGCACGCCGGGAGCAGAGCGATGCCCCTGGCTCGCGTTCTCATCAACGTTCACCTCTCTGGGAGGCACCCGAACTCCTGGGTGTTCGATGTTCACGAGAAACGACAGCACCCTGCCCAATGCATCCGACGATCTGCTCAAGGCTCCAGCGCGTGGGTGTTCGGGGTGCCGGAGGAGGCGTTCAGGAGTGGGTGCGGCGCGGCGGTATTCGCGCAACGGCAGAGGAGACGATGGGGCGGGAGGTGTATTGCATGGGCGAGTACGTCGAAGCCAACGGAACGACGATCTGGACCCAGAGCAGGGGCCAAGGGCCCGATGTCTTGCTGATCGCGGGGCTGAGCGACCCCGCCGAGGCGTGGCAGGCGCAGCTCGACGGGCTGTCGGACCGGTACCGGGTCATCACCTTCGACAACCGAGGGTCGGGACGGACGCCGTTGCCCGACGGGCCCATGTCCGTGGCCATGATGGCCGACGACGCCGCGGAAATTCTCCGGGTGCTCCGGGTCGACAAGGCGCATGTCGCCGGATTCTCCGGCGGCAGCGCGATCGCCCAGGAGCTGGCGCTCCGTCACCCGGAGGCCGTCAGCAGCCTCGTCCTCATGAGTACCTGGGCACGAGCGGACGCCTACTTCACCGCCGTGACCCGCTTCTGGCACTGGCTGGTGACGGAGGCGCCCGATGAGCGCGCCATGCTGGAGGCGTTCTTCCTGTGGATCTACACGCCTCGTGCCCACGCCGACGGCATGGTGCAGCGGATCATCGACGAAACGCTCGCCTTCCCCTACCCGCAGTCCGCCGAGGCCTTCCAGCGTCAACTGGAGCCGTTCACGCGGCACGACACGCTCGACCGGCTGTCCGGCATCACCGCACCGACCCTCGTCCTGGCCGGCGACCAGGACATGGTCACGCCGCCGCGGCTCGGGCGGGTCGTGGCGGGCGCCATCCCGGACGCCCGCTTCGAGGTCATGGTGGGGGAGGCCCACCAGCCGTTCCAGGAGTCCCCGGACGTGTTCAACGCACGAGTCGACGCCTTCTGGCGCGAGATCGACGGCGGGACTTTTCCGTCCTGATCCTCAAGCGCCTTCCCGCGGCGGCCGCTGCCGCCATCCCACTCCGCCCGACGATGGCGCACCGGCGGCCTCGCACTCCGGGGTCCGGCGGGCCGCCGCCAGCGTCGACATCATGAGCGCCGGGCGACTGGGGGCCATCGCGGCCGCGCTGCTGCGCTGGCCGGCGTGTGCGTTGGTGGGCTGGTTCTGCCCTCTTCCGCCGCACCGGCCGACCGCAGCGGGGACAGGAGCGCACTTCGGCGCACCTGGAGTCCGATCAGATCCGCTGAGTACCGGCGCCGTCGAAACTCGTGAACCTTTCGACTCGCTGACGGACGTTGGCTGCCTCCCAGGCTGGTGCACAAGCGCTGTCCGTTCTCAAGCTCTGGTCCACTTTCTGTGGTGCGACCACGGAGAGTCAGATCTTCGGTGCCAGTCGATGTCTGTTCGGATGGCTGCGGAGTTGCGGCGAGGTGAGTTCGAGCGCTCGGTTGTCTCGTCCTTGAGCCATGTGGTCAAGCCACCGCTCGTACCAGGCAAGGAAGTCCTGCGCTGAGGAGACGTTGGGTCCCCAGTAGCCGTCGCTGTTGCCGATGACAACACGGCCTGTAAGCGGGCCAGTGATAGCCAGAAGACAGACATCCGCGCAGCCCATCTCGATGATGTGCAGGAAGAGGTCCTTCTCCTCCGTGCTGCTCGCCTCGTCGAAGCCGCGTGGCGTGCCGGGAGCCGAGCTCTTCTGCATCGTGAACAGGGCGCAGTTCTCCAGGGGCTTGAGGCCGTAAAAGGGACCAGCCCCAGATCCGCCGATGTGCAGGAGAAACTGCTGGTAGGGACCGGGGAGAGTGATCGCGTGCTCGGATTCGAACGCTGCGATCTGGGCAGGGGCCAGCCGTGGGCCCAGGCGAAATTGGTGGTGCTCTTCTCCGAAGGAGTGACTGCGCAGTGGCTGGAACGGCGCGGCGGCTAAGGGCTGTCCCGTAATCCCCGGCGGGCGCACGACGACAGCTACGGCACCTCGCTGCGTTGTCGGATCGCCCGAATACGCCCAGTATG
>NZ_JBSGZO010000145.1:0-17765 GCF_053611045.1 Streptomyces sp. NPDC054841
GTGTGTGGCCGATGTTGGATTTGAGGGAGCCGACTCCGAGCGGCCGGTCGGCCGGGCGGCCCGGTCCGAAGACCGCGGCCAGCGCCCGGCCCTCGATGGGGTCGCCGAGCCGCGTGCCGGTGCCGTGCGCCTCCACGTGGTCCAGGTCGTCCGGCCGGAGCCCGGCGGCGTCCAGCGCGGCGCGCAGCACCCGCTCCTGCGCCGGGCCGCTCGGGGCGCTGAGGCCCTGGCTGCGGCCGTCCTGGTTGATCGCCGACCCCTTGACGACCGCGAGGACCCGGTCGCCGTCCCGGCGTGCGTCCGCGAGTCGCTTGAGCAGCACCAGACCGCAGCCCTCGGCCCACACCACGCCGTCCGCGCCGGTCGAGAACGGGCTGCACCGCCCGGACGGCGACAGCGCGCGCAGCCTGCTGAACTCGACGTGTCCGCGCGGTGTCACCAGCAGCGTCGCGCCGCCCGCGAGCGCCAGGTCGCACTCGCCGCTCGCCAGCGCCCGCGCCGCCAGGTGCAGGGCGACGAGGGAGGAGGAGCAGGCGGTGTCGACGGTCACCGCCGGGCCCTGGAGGCCGAGGGTGTAGGCGATGCGCCCGGAGGCCACGCTGGACGCCGAGCCCGTGCCGACGTGCCCGTCGAGCCGGCCGAGTCCGGCCGAGGCCTGGTACCCGCTGTCGTACAGGCCGATGTAGACGCCCGTGGAGCTGCCGTTCAGCGTCCGCGGGACGATCCCGGCGCGCTCGGTCGCCTCCCAGGCGGTGTGCAGCAGCAGCCGCTGCTGGGGGTCCATGGCGGCGGCCTCGCGCGGTGAGATGCCGAAGAAGGCCGCGTCGAAACGGTCTGCCCCGGCCAGGAAGCCGCCGCGCAGGGTGTACGCCTTGCCGGTGGCCTCCGGATCGGGGTCGTAGAGCCCCTGGGTGTCCCAACGACCCGCGGGTACTTCGGAGATGGCGTCCTCGCCCGCGGCCAGCAGCCGCCACAGCGCCTCGGGGTCGTCGGCGCCGCCGGGGAAGCGGCAGGCCATGGAGATGATCGCGATGTCGTCGTCCGCCCGTACGGGCGTGTGCGCCGGCGTCGGGTCCGCCGCCACCGCGGCGGCGGGCCGTTCGAAGACCGCCCCGGCGAGCGCGGCGATCGTGGGGTGGTCGAAAACGAGGGACGGCTCCAGGGGCCGGCCGATCCGCGTGGAGAGTTCGGCGGCCAGGGTCACCAACTGGCGTGAGCCCAGCCCGAATTCGGCGATCGGTCGCCCGGGGCCGACGGCCAGCGGGTCGAGCCCGGCGGCCTCGGCGACGGCCGACGTCAGCCAGGCCCGCACACCCTCCAAGGTCGTGACGGACGTCTCGGGGGACTGCTTCGGGGGCTCGTTCGCAGGCATCTAGACAGGTGTCCTCGTGAACTCGGGCTCAGGCGATGTCAAGTACGGCCGACAGGGCTGGTACGCCCGGCGCGGCTGATGCGGCTGATGCGGCTGATGAGGTCGGCGCACGGCCGGTGTGCGGCGCATTCGCAAGACGTACGGCCGGGGGCACCCGGGCATGCGCCCCGTACGACCGTCGTGCCGCCGCCGACGCGCACGATCGCGTCGACAGCGGGCGATGTCATCCCGTGGCGGCCGCTGCGACCACGGAGAGGGCGCCGTCGAGGTACGCCGCCCGGGAGGCCCCGCGCTGGATCTTCCCGCTGGACGTCTTGGGAATGGTGCCGGGGTGGACCAGCACGACGTCGTGCACCGACAGGCCATGGGCCTCGCCGATCGCGCTGCGGATAAGGTCGGTGATCTTCTCGGACCCGCCCGGCACCTCCGGGTCCGTCTCGGCGACGATGACGGTCTGTTCGCCCTCGACCCCGCTGTCCACGGAGAACGCGGCGGTGCAGCCCGGCCGCAGCGCCGGGTGGGACATCTCGGCGGACAGCTCCAGGTCCTGCGGGTAGTGGTTGCGTCCGTCGATGACCATCAGGTCCTTGAGGCGTCCGGTGACGAACAGTTCGCCGTCACGCAGGAATCCGAGGTCGCCGGTCCGCAGAAAGCGGACGCTGCCGGTCTCGGGGCCCTTCAGTGTGGCCCGGAAGGTACCGCGGGTGGCGAGAGCGTTGCGCCAGTAGCCCTTGGCGACGCTCGCGCCGCCGACCCAGATCTCGCCGACCTCGCCCTCGGGCAGCTCCTCGTGCCGCTCGGGATCGGCGATCACCACAGTGACGCCGGGGCCGGGCCGGCCGGAGCCGACCGCCGCCGCGTCCGCCGCACCGGCGTGCGGCCCGGTCCCGGCGGCCTCGATCAGGGTGGCCGGGGCCTCCACCGAGCTGCCGGTGACCATCAGGGTGGCCTCGGCCAGGCCGTAGCACGGGTAGAGGGCCTCACGGCGGAAGCCGGCCGGGCCGAAGGTCTCGGTGAACCGCCGCAGGGTGGCGGCCCGCACCGGTTCGGCGCCGTTGAACGCGACCTTCCACCGGCTCAGATCGAGGCCCTCGAGCAGGTCGGGCGTGGCGTGCTTCAGACACAGCTCGTACGCGAAGTTGGGGCCGCCGCTGGTGTGCGGGCGGTAGCGGCTGAGGGCGGTCAGCCAGCGCTGGGGCTGTTGCAGGAAGTGCAGCGGCGAGAAGAGAGTGGCGGTCACGCCGAGGTAGACCGTGTTCAGGACCGGGCCGATGAGGCCCATGTCATGGTACACGGGCAGCCAGCTGACGAACAGTTCGTGGTCGTACTCCTCGATCGCGTCCGGGGTGTGGCCCATCCGCTCCGTGATGACCCGCTCGTTGTCCAGCAGGTTCCCGTGGGTCACCATCACGCCGCGGGGGGCGGCGGTGGAGCCGGAGGTGTACTGGAGGAAGGCGACCGAGTCGGCGGTGAGGCCGGGTTCGCGCCAGGAGCCGGCCGCCTCGTCGGGGATGTCCTCGGTGGCGACGCAGGTGATCCCGTCCAGTTCGGGCAGGTGTTCCGCCATGGTGCCCAGGGCGGAGATCACCTCACGGCCGCCCAGGATCACCTTGGCGTCCGCGTCGGCGATGAGGCGCTTCATCCGGGTCAGGGTGCGGTGGATCTGCGACCGCCCTTGCGGGGGCACGCCCGGCACGGCGACGACCCCGGCCGAGAGACAGCCCAGGTAGCCGCAGATGAACTCGAGGCCGGGCGGGTACAACAGCATGGCGCGGGAACCGGCCAGGCCGTGCTCCTGCAGCCAGGCGGCGATGGCCTGGGACCGGCGGGCCAGCCGCCCGTACGAGATGTCCTGCACCTCTCCGTCGCAGTCGCCGGTGACGAGGTAGCGGTACGCGGTCCGGTCGGGCTGTTGCGAGGCGTGCGTGGTCAGCAAATCGACCAGGGAACGAGCCATGTGACGAGTCTCACCTGTCTGGATACGTGGGCGAGGAAACGGGAGTTCGAGGGCCGCGTGGTGCGTACGCGCAGAAAGCCGTGGCGGCCTGGCTTCCTTGCCAGACCCGCCGTCTCGACCACCCACCCGAGGGGCGTGGCGAGGCCCCCACCGACTCCTCGCGCCCCCGTTACAGCTTGCTACCGATGAGTAACACGATAGCAAGTGCCACCGGCCCGGCAGACCAAACCCATGTAAACCCTGGGTATCAAACGGAATTGGGCGATCTGATGCCCCGTAGCGGAAAGGCACCACCGGCCACGACGCCGACGCCACGGCTCTCCGCGGGGTCTACTGGGGCGGATTGCCGTGCTTGCGGCTCGGCAGGGCGGCGGACTTGGCGCCGAGCATCGCCACGGCGCGACTGAGCACCCGCCGTGTGTCGCGCGGGTCGATGACGTCGTCGACGAGTCCTCGTTCGGCCGCGTAGTAGGGGTGGACCAGCTCGCTTCTGTACTCCTTGACCCTGTCCCGGCGCATGGCCTCGGGGTCGGCCGCTGCCGCGATCTCACGGCGGAAGACCACATTGGCCGCGCCCTCGGCGCCCATCACGGCGATCTCGTTGGTGGGCCAGGCGAGCGCGATGTCCGCGCCGATGGACCGGGAGTCCATGACGATGTACGCGCCTCCGTACGCCTTGCGCAGGACCACCGAGACACGGGGCACCGTGGCGTTGCAGTACGCGTACAGCAGCTTCGCGCCGCGCCGGATGATGCCCTCGTGCTCCTGGTCGATGCCCGGCAGGAAGCCCGGTACGTCGACCAGGGTGACCAGCGGGATGTTGAACGAGTCGCAGAACTGCACGAACCGCGCGCCCTTCTCGCTCGCCTTGATGTCCAGGACCCCGGCCAGCGACTGCGGCTGGTTGGCGACGATGCCGACCACATGGCCGTCGAGGCGGGCCAGCGCACAAATGATGTTGGTGGCCCAGGTCGCGTGGACCTCCATGACGTCACCGTTGTCGACGATCTCCTCGATCACCTCGAGCATGTCGTACGGGCGGTTGCCGTCGGCCGGGACGAGATCGAGCAGCGCGTCACCGGACCGGTCGGCCGGATCGCCGCTCGGCACGGCCGGCGGCAGTTCACGGTTGTTGGAAGGCAGAAGGGAGAGCAGATAACGCACCTCGGCGAGGCACGTCTCTTCGTCGTCGTGGACGAAGTGGGCCACTCCGGAGACACCCGCGTGCACGTCGGCGCCGCCCAGGCCGTTCTGGGTGATCTCCTCGCCCGTGACCGCCCTGACGACGTCCGGGCCGGTGATGAACATCTGTGAGATGTCCCGTACGGCGAAGACGAAGTCCGTCAGGGCCGGACTGTAGGCCGCGCCGCCCGCGCACGGCCCGAGCATGACCGAGATCTGCGGGATGACGCCGGACGCCTTGGTGTTGCGCTGGAAGATGCCGCCATATCCGGCGAGGGCGCTCACTCCCTCCTGGATGCGCGCGCCGGCGCCGTCGTTGAGCGAGACGAGCGGTGCGCCCGCCGCGATGGCCATGTCCATCAGTTTGTGGATCTTCTGAGCATGTGCCTCGCCCAGCGCACCACCGAAGATCCGGAAGTCGTGCGCGTACACGAAGACCGTGCGTCCTTCGACGGTGCCCCAGCCCGTGATCACACCGTCCGTGTACGGCCTCTTCGACTCGAGGCCGAAGCCGGTCGCCCGGTGCCGCCGCAGCGCCTCGACCTCGGTGAAGCTCCCTTCGTCCAGCAGCAGTCCGATACGCTCACGCGCGGTCAGCTTGCCCTTCGTGTGCTGGCGCTCGGTGGCCCTCGGATCGGGTCCCGCGAGGACCAGCTCCTTGATCTTCCTCAACTCGTCGAGCCGGTCCATGGACTGGGCCGGAGCTTCCGTGCGGGTCATGGTGTTCCCCTCTCCCTCTCGTCACTCTCGCTCTCCCGGTTCTCATGTCCGGCGGTGTGCCGGCTGCGGCTCGTGCACCCGCAACACCGTCCGCGCAGAAGCCCCCATGCCGGCGATACGGCCGGCCGGGTCCTTGGCGTACAGCCAGTCGGCGGGCAGTGCGCGGATGACCGCGTGGCAGTCATCGTCGACGGGCAGAGCGGCAGCGGCGACATGGCCCGGGCCTGCGGGCAGATTGCGCACCAGCCAGCCCGGTGGCCGTTCACCGGCCGCGTACTCGCCCAGGTAGTCGGTGCGGGCCCCGCGCGTGAGTCCGGTGCCGAGCCCCTTCAGATACGCCTCCTTGCGCACCCACAGCCGCGCGAAGGCCAGGTTCCGGTCCTGTGCCGGAAGCCGGCGCAGTTCGAGCCGTTCCGCCGGATGCAACGCCGGCAGGCACAGTTCGGTGGTCTGCGTCGACGGGATCTTCTGGACGTCGGCCCCCAGCCGGACGGCGGCCACCGCGATCAGGGCCAGGCCTTGGCTGTGCGAGAGCGAGAACTGCGGTGCGTCCGGCGTGTCGCGAAGGACGGGGCGGCCGTGCGGGGCACCGCAGCCGGGGCAGGGCTCCCGGCCGAAGGACAGCCGGTCCGGGGCGATTCCCGTGTACGCGGCCATGATCCGGCGCAGCCCGATGTGTGCCGCCACGTACAGCAGCCGGTCGGACGGCCTGCGGAGCGCGGCGGCCCGTCGTGTCTCGTTCACGTCGAGTTCACCGGTGGGCAGCTCGCGTACCGAGCCTGGAGGGCGCAGCAGCCACAGATGCAGCTCCGCGGCCCCGACGGCGAGAGCGGTGAGGGTCGTCATGGGGGGGCTTCCCGCGGTCGACCGGGGCGGGACGTGCACATCCGCCGGCGGCGAGGCGGTGCGCCTGTGCCCGGGGCCTGTCCGGAGGCGGTCGGCCGCTGCGGCGGCGAGGGCCGCCGTCAGCGAGATCAGCCCGCCCACGTAGAGCCCGGAGCGCGCGCCCAGGTGCTCGGCCAGCAGGCCGACGAAAAGCGCGCCGAGCGGCACCGAGCCCTGGAGGATCAGCGTGTAGAGGGCCATGACCCGGCCGCGGTACCGGGGATCGCTGCCGAGCTGGATCCGGTGGTTGGCGGCCTGCGCGAAGTACATCGAGGCGAAGCCCGTGAGGGCCAGGAGCACCAGCGCCGACGTGAAGCCGGGCGCCCATCCGGCCGCTGTCTCGAGAAGGCCGAACGCGAAGGCGGAAGCCGTCACCGCGCGGGCGGACGGGCGGCCCCGCCGGGCGGTGCCCGCGAAGGCCGCGAGCAGCGAACCCGCGGCGAGCGCGGTGGTGAGCAGGCCGAAGGAGGCCGCGTCGGTGTGGAACACCGTCTTCGCCATGAGCGGCAGGGTGAGCTGCAGGTTGAGGCCGAACAGACCGACCACCGCCACGAGGGCGAGCGTCAGCACAAGGTCCGGCCGGGTCCTCAGATGCGTCAGCCCGTCGATGACGCGGAGGTGCGTGGCAGGGCGTGTGCTTCGTCGTAGTTCCGCCACCCGCATTCCGCGCAGCCCCGCGACCGTCGCCAGGTAGCTCGCCGCGTTGAGCAGCATGACCGGTCCGGTGCCGGCCACGCTGATGAGCAGCCCGGCGAGGGCCGGCCCGAGTACCCGGGCGACATTGAAGTACGCGGCGCTCAGGGCCGAGGCGTTGGGCAGCAGCTCGGCGCCGACGAGCTCGCTGACGAAGGCCATCCGGGTCGGGATCTCCACCGCGTTGACGATGCCGAGGGCCAGCGCGAACCCGTACAGATGCCACAGCCCGGCCGTGCCGGTGAGGACCAGCAGCGCGAGCACGAGGGCGAGCAGCCCGGAGACGAGGTTGGCGGCGGTGAGCAGGGCGCGCTTGTCATGGCGGTCCGCAAGCCCTCCGCCGTACAGGGTGAGCAGGAGCAGGGGAGTGAACTGCATGGCGGTCACCGTGGCCAGGGCCGCGCTCGAGTCCCCGGTCAGCTCCAGGACGAGCCAGTCCTGGGCCACGACCATCATCCAGGTACCCGTCACGGACGCGATCTGCCCAGTCGCGAAGAGCCGGAAGTTGCGTACGGACAGGGAGCGGAAGGTGATGGCGAGCGTCTTGCGCACGAACCCGGTCCCGCGCAGGAACCGGGGGGTCACGTTCCGTCCCGCCGCAGCAGGCATTCCTCCAGGAAGCCGAGAGCCCGCAGATGGTACGAGCGGGCCGCCCAGCCCAGGCTGATGTTGTGGCCGGCGTCCGGCTGCCGGTCGACGATCGTGCGCGGTGCGGACGTCAGCCTGGCCGTCAGGTCGGCCAGGGCGGGACGGTCGTGGCACCACCAGTGCTCGTGCTCGGCGAAGGTGAACCGGACGGGCGCCTGGATCCGCGGAGCGAGTTCGTCGAACGCCTCCGGCCAGCGCTCGGCGGCCCACCGCTCACGTGGCGGCACGGGGGCGACCAGCGCGCTGCTGGACTGGAACGTGTCGGGCGGATAGAGATCCAGCCGGCCCCAGTGCCGCTTCCAGTGCGTGCGTACGAGCGCGTCGGGCAGCTCTTCCGGCCGTACGGCGTACCGATGGCCGCAACCCGAGATGTCGAGGCCGAGCAGACGGGGCCAGGACTCGTCCGCCGCGCCGGTCAGGGCGAGTTTGCCGCCGAAGGAGTGGGCGAGGAGGTACAGGCCCTGGCCCGTGGCGAACCGGGAGCCGAAGTCCTCCAGCGCCGCGCGCAGCGTGCGGGCCTGCTCCGCGAGGGTCTGGCCCTCGCGGAGCAGGGCGGCGGAGTGCCCGTAGCCCGGACGGTCCACGGCGAGGACCGTGAAGCCGAGCCGGGCGCCGAGGGTGAGCAGCGACAGATCGGGATGGGCCCGACCGTCGAAGTACCCGGCGCTCATGCCCGCCCCGTGCAGGGCCACCACGGTCGCACGCGCGGGCATGTGCTCCGGCTCGTGGAGGAGGGCGGACAGCGTGATACCGGCCGCGTCCAGGGCGATGGGGCGTACCCGGTGGGACAGAGCCTCTGTCGCCGTGGCCATCGGCGCTAGACCGTCACCGGCGCGCCGAACCAGCGTCGCAGCGCCGCCTCCGGCCCGTCGGGTTCGCCGGACGGGCCGCTCGACGCGTCGTCGGCCGGACCGGCAGCCGCCCAGACCACGTATCCGTCGGGCCGGACCAGCAGCGCCCGTGCCCCCGCGAAGGCACCGTCCGCCTCCGGCGCCGCGGTCGCGACGACGACACGGTCCTTCCAGCCCGCCGCGGTGGCACGCACCCCGGCATCGTCGGTGAGGTCGAGCAGTACGCCCTGGGCCCGGTGCAGCAGCTGCATCGTGCCGGTCGCACCCGTCGCACCGCGCAGTGGGCGGGGCGGAACGCGGCGCCCCAGCAGCGGGTTGCCGCCGGAGCCGACGTCGTAGCGGATGTCGAGGCCGCTGACGACACCCGCGAGATGCCGTTTGACGTCGTCGAGGGCGATCAGCTCGGTGAACAGCTCGCGCAGCGGATCGGCCTCGTCGCCGCCGAGGAACACCTGGCCCTGGGCACGGGTGTTCATCAGCAGCCGCGCGCCGACCGGGTGCCGCTCGCTGTGGTATGTGTCCAGCAGGCCGTCCGGTGCCCAGCCCTGGATCACGGCCGCGAGCTTCCAGCCGAGATTGACCGCGTCCTGTACGCCGGTACTCAACCCCTGGCCGCCGGCCGGGAGATGGATGTGGGCCGCGTCCCCGGCGAGCAGCACGCGCCCCCGGCGGTACGTGCCGACCTGGCGGGTCGCGTCGGTGAACGAGCTGACCCAGTCGGCGCCCCCACCGTGGATGGACTCGCCGGTGATGCGCTCCCAGGCGTCGGCGACCTCGGCGAAGCTCACGGACTCGGCGCGCTCGGCCGCCGGAGTGCCGTGCGGGCAGACGATGATGCGGTCCACTCCTTCACCCAGCGGAGCGGCCATCACCATGCCGCCGGGCAGCCGCTCGCCCAGGAAGCGAGGGCGGAGGCCGCAGCCGACGACGTCGGCGAGGTACATCGTACGGGTGGCCGGGGTCCCGGGGAAGTCGAACCCCGCCGCCTTGCGGACCGTGCTCTGCCCGCCGTCGCAGCCCACGAGGTAGGCGGCCCGCAGCCGCTGGACGCCCTGCTCGGTGGCCGCGGTGATCTCGACGCCGTCGCCGTCGTCGGTCAGCTCCACGAGCTCCCAGCCGCGCCGTATGTCCACCCCCAGGCCGGTCGCCCACTGCTCCAGGACCGCTTCCGTACGGGACTGCGGGACACCGCGGGCACCGAAGTGGGCGTCCTCCAGGACGGTGTAGTCGAACTGAACGCCACCGAAATGACCCAACGGACTCGTCTCCAGGCCGCCGAACATCGGCAGCAGACCACGCTGGTCGAACACTTCCATGGCGCGCGCCGTGAAACCCAGCCCGCGGGACTGTCCGGTGGGTTCGCTCAGGCGCTCCACCACCACGACGCGGGCTCCGCCGAGGCGCAGTTCCCCGGCGAGCATCAGACCGGTCGGGCCCGCGCCGGCAACGATCACATCCGTATCCACAACTCTCCCTCTCTCTTCTGTGTCCGGAGGCCCGGCCTCCGCGTCTGGGACCTGATCCGCCCGACAGGCGCTAGAGGCCCGGCTCGGGCGGGCCGAACCAGCGCACCAGAGCGCGGCGTACGCCGTACTGCTGGGAGCCGATCCAGGCGATGTGGCCGTCCGGCCTGACCAGAACGGCGTCGATGCCCCGCAGCGGACCGTCGGGGCCGGCGCGGGCGACGACGGTGGTGACACGGTCGGCCCAGAGCCTGGCCAGCCACCGCAGATGCGCGTTCGACACCGGCGCGAGGTCGAGCAGGACGCCCCGCCCGGAGCGCAGCAGGGCCGCCGTGGTGACCGCCCCCTCCCGTGTGTCCAGCTCCAGATGCGGGAGCGAGGAGCCGAGCAGCGGATGGCTGCCGTATCCGACCGGGTAGCGGACGTCCAGTCCGGTGATCAGGCCGGCCAGGTGCTCGCGGGTGGCGTCCGCCGTGATGAGCTCGCCGAGCAGCGCACGTACCGGTTCGACCTCTTCGCCACCGAGCAGCAGCTCGGTCTGCGCCCTGATGTTGGCCAGTACGCGGCTTCCCGCCTTGTGCCGTTCGCTGTGGTAGCTGTCGAGTAGGCCGCTGGGGGGTCTGGGACCGACCTGGAGTGCGAGCTTCCAGCCGAGATTGGCCGCGTCCTGGAGGCCCAGATTGAGGGCCTGGCCACCGCTCGGCATCTGCTGGTGCGCGGCGTCCCCGGCGAACAGGACGCGACCCTGGCGGTAGCGGGACAGCTGACGGTTGGCATCGCCGAAGGCATTGACCCACAACGGGGTTCCGCCACTGAGGTCCTCGCCGGTCACCCGCTTCCAGCAGTCGATGACCTCGGTGAACTCCGGTGCGGCGGTGCGCTGCCCCGCAGGCCTGCCGAACTCGTGCACCATCACCCGCGTCACACCGTCCTCGCGGCGGGCGGCGATCGCGAGCCCCCGGTCCAGCCTCTCGAAGCGCCGGCCCGGAATGTCGACACCCGCCACGTCCGCCCGCAGCAGCTCACGGCGGGCCGGCAGACCGGGGAACGCGACCCCCGTCAGCCGGCGCACGGTGCTCTCCTCCCCGTCGCAGCCGACCACATACGCGGCCCGCAGCCGCCGGACGCCCGTCGAGGTCCTGGCCGTCACCTCCACGTACCCGCCGTGGTCGGACAGTCCGACCAGCTCCCAGCCGCGCATCAGCCGCGCCCCCGACGACACCGCCCGGTCCTGCAGCAGCGCCTCGGTCCGGGTCTGCGGGACCTTCCACTGGCCCGGGTAGCGGCTGGGCATCGTCAGATCCATGGGGATGCCGCCGAAATGGCCTCGCGGCTCGTTGGGCGGGGTGCCGAGGGCCGTCAGCAGACCGCGGCTGTCGAAGAGTTCCATGGTGCGCGCGTGCAGGGTGGAGGCCCTCGACTCCGTGGTGGGCGTCTCCCGGCGTTCGAGTACGGTCACCTCGGCCCCGCCGAGGCGCAGTTCGCCGGCGAGGAAGAGGCCGACCGGGCCCGCTCCGACGACGACGACCTGCGTGTCGAGAGTCGTCGGGGTCATCGGGGCCGTCGGGACCGTATGGGAGAGCGGCAGGTCAGAGCTGCCCGGCCCGTACCCGCTGTCCTCGCTGTCCTCGTTGCCCTCAGTGTTTTCGGTGACCGCGGACATGGTCAGCGGGACTTCTCGGCGTAGGTCTTGGCGTGCGCCAAGGTGGCTTTGCTGTTGGTGCTCAGCGCGCCGTGGACGTACTGCCTGGCATCGGCGACGGTGGCGTCGGCACCGAGGATCCGGGAGATGTTCCCGGGGTTCAGTACAACCGTGTGCTGCGAGCGGGCGGCCACGCCGCTGTCGCTCTCCTCGAAGGTCCAGTAGCCGGTGTGCAGGGTCATCAGGGCCGGGAGAGTCACCTGCTTGTAGGCGATTCCCCGGTGCGGGAAGGTCACCCGGTACGACTTGGTGGTGTGGGTGGAGCCGTTTTTGGCGCGGGTGTCCATCTCCAGGGTCTGCAGGCCCGGGGTGTCCTCATCGAGGCGGACCCTGGCCACGTGCGGCAGCCGTTCGGACCACAGGTGCGCCTCGTTGATGAAGTCGTAGACATCCTTGGCCGAGCCGTCGATGTGCACCGTGTCCTCGAACGAGAAGGTCAACTCGCGTGATGCATGTGCGAGTTCGACGTTGTGCTTCAGGGCGCCCAGTTCGGAATGCGAGTTGCGGTCCACTGCCTTGTCGATCCAGTCCAGTCCCTCCGGGCTGTCGTCGACGGCCCTGAACTCGTGCAGCAGGCGCACGCGTGACTCGCTGTCCGACAGCGCCTCGACGACCCATGCGCCGCCCATCGAGGCGACCGGCGGGGCGGAGACCTCCTGCTGGAAGTTGATCCGGAGCTTCTCGGGCTCCAGCAGACGACGGGAGGACCAGCTCTTGGCCTCGCCGTTGGCGGTGGCCCAGATGCGTATGCGCTCCTCGCGTTCCCCCTTCTCGATGTGGTCGACGTAGATGGTCGGCGGGAAGATCTGCGGCCAGTTCTGTACGTCGGCGATCAGCAGGTAGACGGAATCGGCGGGGGCCGAGACGGTGATTTCGTGCTCGACCTGGCGCAGGCCCGGTTGCGACATGATCGGACTCCTCGTCCGGGATGGGGGTTCGGGATCAGAAGGTGCCGGGGCTCAGAAGTTGCCGAGGCCGCCGCAGACGTTGATCGCCTGGGCGGTGACGGAGGCCGCGGTGTCGGAGGCCAGATAGCCGACCATTCCGGCGACCTCGTCGGGGGTGGAGTAGCGGCCGAGCGGGATCTTCGCCCGGAACTTCGCGAGGATCGCGTCCTCGCTCGTGTCGTAGGCGGCCGCGTACCCCTGGCGCACCCGCTGCGCCATAGGGGTCTCGACATACCCGGGGCAGACGGCGTTGACCGTGATCCCGGTCGGGGCGAGCTCGTTGCCGAGCGCCTTGGTGAAACCGACGACGCCGTGCTTCGACGCGGAGTACGGAGCACCGAGGACGACGCCCTGCTTGCCGGCCGTGGAGGCGATGTTGATGATCCGGCCCCAGCGCTTGTCCCGCATGCCGCCGGTGTTGAGTACCTCGCGGGTCGTGCGGAAGACGCTGTTGAGGTTGGTGTCGATGACGTCGTGCCACAGCTCGTCGGCGATGTCGGCGGTGACGCCGCCACCACTGCGGCCGGCGTTGTTGACCAGGACATCGATGGTTCCGAACCGGTCCACGGCGGCCACGACGAACGCGTGAACCGCCTCGATGGAGCGGACGTCGACGGCGGTTCCGTCGACCCCCAGCCCTTCCTCCTGCAACTGCTTGACGGTCGAGGCGACGTTGTCGGCGTCGCGGGCGCCGATGAAGACCTGGTGGCCCTGTGCGGCCAGGCGCCGTGCTGTCGCCAGGCCGATCCCGCTGGTGGCCCCGGTGACCAGGGCGACCCGCTGCTCCTGCTGCGGCATTTCTCTCTCCTGTTACGTGGACGGTGCCGGGCGGATGCCGACTGCCGGGTGGGGGATCCCGGCAGCCGGCAGCATGGGGTCAGGCAACGGCGTCGGCGGTCGCTGCCAGCTGGGCGTTGACGGCCTCGATCAGGGACCGGGGCGTGGGGGTGTCGGCGAGCGCGTCGTCGTCGAGCGTGATGCCGTACTCGCGCTCGATGCGGCCACCCGTCTCGAGCAGGGCGAGCGACTCGTAACCGAGCTCCTCGAAGCCCGTGTCGAGAATGTCGCCGTCGAGGTCCACGCCTTCTTCCGCGCCGGCGCCCTCGAGCAGGATGCGCTTGAGGTCGTCGAGGGTGAACTGCTGGGGTTCCACGTGGTGGTCCTTTCCTTCGTCGTGCCTTGTGTGCACTGGTTCACTGGGTGCTCGGTGAGCACGCCGCCCCTCAGGTGCGGCGCCGGGACCGGTCGCCGGCCCGGACCACGACGGCCGAGTTGAACCCGCCTTGGCCCCGGGCCAGGACGAGGGCCGTTCGCACGTCGGCCTCGCGGGGCCGGTCGACGACCAGGTCCAGGCCGTAGGCGGGGGCCGGTTCGACATTCACGGTCGGCGGTATCACGCCCTCGCCCATGGCCAGGAAGGCGGCGGCCAGATCGAGGGGGGCGGCGCCCGAGTAGAGACGGCCGGTCATGGTCTTGGGGGCGGTGACGGGAACGCCCCCGGCGCCGAACACATCGGTGATCGCCTGAGCCTCGACTCGGTCGAGTTCGGGGACAGCCGCCCCGTCCGCGAACACCACGTCGATCTCGTCCGGTCGCACGCGAGCATCGTCCAGGGCCAGTTGAATCGATCTGCGCAGGCCCGGTTCACGTGCGCTGCCCGGCTTCGGGTCGAAGGTCGCGCCGTACCCTGCGATCTCTCCGTAGATCCGCGCCCCACGGGTCAGTGCCGACCGGGCCTCCTCCAGTACGAGCAGCGCGCCGCCCTCACCCGGCACATGTCCCCGTGCCGCGCTGTCGAAGGGCAGATAGGCGCGGGTCGGCTCGTCGCTGGTGCTGAGCCGGTCGCCTGCGAGCTGGGCGACCCAGCCCCAGGGGCAGATCGAGGCGTCGACGGCACCGGAGACGATCAGGCCGGTCCCCTTGCGGATCTGCCGGCGGGCCTGGGCCACGGCGTCGAGCCCGCCCGCCTGGTCGGTGACGACCACGCTGCTGGGGCCCTTCATGCCGTTCCGGATGGAGATCTGGCCGCTGTTGACCGCGTAGAACCAGGCGAAGGACTGGTACGCGCTGACGTACTGGCTGCCCCGGCTCCACAGGTTCTCCAGTTCTCCCTGGCCGAACTCGAAGCCGCCGGAGGAGCTCGCGGTGACCACGCCCATGTCGAACTCGGGGAGCTCGGCGGGGCGTACGCCCGCATCCCGCAGAGCCCAGTCCGCGGCCACCAGAGCGAGTCGGGTCATCCGGTCGGTCTGGGGGAGCAGCCGGCTCGGCAGGTGCTCCTCGGCCGTGAACCCGGGGATCTCGCCCGCGAGCCTGGCCGGGTACTGCTCGGGTGCGAAGCGGGTGATGCGGCCGATGCCGCTCTTGCCGCCGAGCGTCGCCGTCCAGTAGTCCTGGGTTCCCAGGCCGTTGGGCGCGGTCACGCCCAGTCCCGTCACCACCACCGAGGTGGTCATGCGATGCTCCTCTCCGGCCGGGCCAGCACCATCGCGCTCTGGAATCCGCCGAAACCGCTGCCCACCGACAGGACCGCGTCGGTGAGCTGGTCGCGTGCGGTGAGCGGTACGTAGTCGAGGTCGCAGTCCGGGTCCGGTGTGTGCAGGTTCGCCGTGGGCGGTACCACGTTGTTCTCCATGGCCAGGGCGGATGCGGCGATCTCGATGGAACCGATGGCTCCCAGCGAGTGACCGACCATCGACTTGATGGAGCTCACCGGTGTCCGGTAGGCGTGGTCGCCCAGGCTCTTCTTGAAGGCCGCGGTCTCGTGCCGGTCGTTCTGCTTGGTGCCGGAGCCGTGGGCGTTGATGTAGTCGATGACCTCGACGTTCATCCGTGCCTCGTCGAGCGCCACCCGGATCGCCTCGGCCATCTCCGCACCGTCGGGCCGCAGCCCGGTCATGTGGTACGCGTTGCTGCGCGTGGCGTAGCCGGCGATCTCGGCGTAGATGTGGGCGCCTCGTTGCCGGGCGCTCTCCAGCTCTTCCAGGACGAACACCGCGGCGCCCTCGCCGAGGACGAAGCCGTTGCGGGTTCCGTCGAACGGCCGCGAGGCGTGCTCCGGGTCGTCGTGCCGGGGTGTGGTCGCCTTGATCGCGTCGAAGCACGCCATGGTGATAGGGGAGATCGGTGCGTCGGAGGAACCGGCGATCATGATGTCGGCCGAGCCCTCCCGGATCAGGTCGACCGCGTAGCCGACGGAGTCGATGCCGGAGGTGCAGCCGGTCGACACCACGGTGCTCGGGCCTTCCGCGCCGACCGCCCAGGCCACCTCGGCCGCGAAGGAGCTGGGGACCAGGAAGTTGTACAGGTGCGGTACGGCGTACTCGTGGTCCACCAGGTGGAGGCGGCCACCGTCGCTGACGATCCGGTACTCCTGGTCGAGCCCCATCGTCGCGCCGACCGCGCTGCCGACGGTGACGCCCACGCGGTGCGGGTCGAACGTGCTCAGGTCGATGCCGCTGTCGGCGACGGCGCCGCGCGCGGCGACCACGGCGAACTGGGCGGCCCGGTCCATCCGCCTGACTTCCTGCGGTGTCAGGCCGTATGCCTCGGGGTCGAAGTCGATCTCCGCGGCCACCTGGGAGCGGAAGGGGGTGGGGTCGAAGAAGGTGATCCTGCGCGTAGCGGTACGGCCTTCGCTGATCAGGTTCCAGAACTCCTCCCTGCCGGCGCCACCGGGTGCCAGAACCTCGATCCCCGTGATGACGACTCGACGCCCGGTCATATGGAGGCCTCCCAGGTGTAGAAGCGGGTCGCCATCGCGTCGGCCGGCGAGCGCCATGTCGCGGGGTCGTACGCCTGGATGAACGGCTTCAGGTCTTCGCTGATCCTGATGAAGCGTTCGTCCGTCTTCGCTCGTTCGATGAGCTCGCCGCCGTTGTCCACCTCGAAGTCCTGCAGATGGAAGTAGAGCCCCTGGTAGTGGAAGAGCTGGCGGCGTCGCGTGCCCATGAGGTGAGGCATCCGGGTGTCGTCGAAGTCGGCGAACAGTTTGGCGACATCGGCATGCGATCCGGGGTTCATCCGCGCCACGATCAAGGTGCTGTGCATGAGGTTTCTCTCCTTCGGAGTGGAATGTCCACCGGGCTCGGACAGTTCGTGCTGACCGGCGCGCGACGCATCGCACGGCGCGTGTGCATGACGTTGTGTCAGTTCTTGATCTCGCAGATCACGGCGCCGGAGGTGAGGGAGGCGCCGGCTTCGGCCGACAGGCCCTTGATGGTGCCGGAGCGGTGCGCGTTGAGGGGCTGTTCCATCTTCATCGCTTCGAGGACGACGACGAGGTCGCCCTCGTTGACCTGCTGGCCCTCCTCGACGGCGACCTTGACGATGGTGCCCTGCATCGGGGAGGCGAGGGTGTCGCCGGACGCGGCCGTGGTGGACTTCTTCGCGGCGCGGCGCTTGGGCTTGGCGCCGCCGGCCGCGGCGGTGCGGGCCAGGGTCATGCCCAGCGAGGAGGGCAGCGACACTTCGAGACGCTTGCCGCCGACCTCGACGACGACCGTCTCGCGGCCGGGCTCGTCCTCCACCTCGGTCTCGGCCGGCGCGGCGAACGGCTTGATCTCGTTGACGAACTCCGTCTCGATCCATCGGGTGTGGACGCGGAACGGGTCGCTGGTGAAGGCGGGGTCGGTGACCACGGCGCGGTGGAAGGGGATGGCGGTGGCCATGCCCTCGACGTTGAACTCGGCCAGCGCACGGGCCGCGCGCTGCAGGGCCTGCTCACGGGTGGCGCCGGTGACGATCAGCTTGGCGAGCAGGGAGTCCCAGGCCGGGCCGATCACGCTGCCGGACTCGACACCGGCGTCCAGGCGGACACCGGGGCCGGTCGGCGGCGCGAAGGTCGTCACCGTGCCCGGGGCGGGCAGGAAGTTACGGCCCGGGTCCTCGCCGTTGATGCGGAACTCGAAGGAGTGACCGCGCAGCGCGGGGTCGTCGTAACCGAGCTGCTCGCCGTCGGCGATGCGGAACATCTCGCGCACGAGGTCGATGCCGGTGACCTCTTCGGTGACCGGGTGCTCGACCTGCAGACGGGTGTTGACCTCCAGGAAGGAGATCGTGCCGTCGGTGCCGACGAGGAACTCGACGGTGCCGGCGCCGACGTAGCCGGCCTCCTTGAGGATGGCCTTGGAGGCCCGGTACAGCTCCGCGTTCTGCTCCTCGCTGAGGAACGGAGCGGGGGCTTCTTCGACCAGCTTCTGGTGGCGGCGCTGGAGCGAGCAGTCACGGGTGGAGACGACGACGACGTTGCCGTGCTGGTCGGCCAGGCACTGGGTCTCCACGTGGCGCGGCTTGTCCAGGTAGCGCTCGACGAAGCACTCGCCGCGGCCGAACGCGGCGACGGC
>NZ_JBSGZO010000146.1:0-17747 GCF_053611045.1 Streptomyces sp. NPDC054841
CCCCAGTGCCGGGGGCGCGCCGCCGTCTGCAGGCGCTCCGGCAGCAGCGCCATCGCGCCGCCGCCGGTCGCACCGATCAACCGCAGACCGGGATACTTGTCCAGCCATCCCGCGAACGCGATCATGGCCATGCCCATCGTGACGTCGCCGAACCGGCCGATCTGCTCGACGAATCCGATGCTGTCGACCCGCTCCGTGCCGATCGGTTCGGCCGGGGCGTGCACCAGGACCGGCACTCCCGCCTCCGCGGCCAGCGCGAAGAAGGAGTCGGCTCGCGGGGAGCCGAGCAGCTCGCCGTGGACACTGGACGTGGTGATCAGGCCGACGAAGGCGGGGTCCGCCAGGGTCTCCCTGACTCCTTCCAGGTGATCGTCGTCGCCGAACGGGTTGGCGTACACGTACCCGCGCAACTGGTCCGGGAACTTGGCGATCAGGCCTGACATCCAGGCGTGGAAGCTGCGCAGCCGGTCTCGTGGTTGCGCGTAGTTGTCGACGCCCGGGACCCGCGCCATCGCTCCGGCGCCGACCGGGCTGCCGATGATGGTGAGGTCGATCCCGGCCTGAGCGCGAGCGGCGAGCATGCCGTCGACGTCGGTCAGGCTGGGGGGCATGGGGAAGCGTTTGGCCGCCTCCGGTGGGGACAGGTGCCCGTGGATGTCGATGATCATGTGTCGGTTCCCGGGTTCGGTGAGAGTGCACGGGTGACCGCGGCGCAGTCCTCGTCGCCGAGTCCTTGCTCGGTGGCGCGGACATGGGTCTCGGCCGCTGCGGCTGCGAGGGGCAGGCGCAGGCCGGCTGCCGCTGCCTGCTTCGTAGCGAGCATGAGGTCTTTGGCCATCAGCCGCAGCCGGAAGTCCGGCTCGTCGAACCGCCCGGATGCCAGGCGCCTCGACTTGAAAGCCATGACCGGCGAGGCGAAGCCGCTGCCCGCGATCGTCCTGAGAACCAGCTGCCGGTCGAGTCCGGTGGCGGCCGCCAGTTCGGTGGCCTCGGCCAGCGCCTGCACCTCTATCCCCATCAGCAGGTTGAGGAGCAGCTTCATCCGCATGCCGGAACCGAGTGCGCCCAGATGGACGACCTCCTTGCCCAGCATCTCCAGCAGCGGCCGGCCCGCGCTGAAGACCCGCTCCTCGCCGCCGACGAACAGCCGCAGCTCGCCGTCGCGGGCGTGCTCACGGTTGCCGAGCATGCCGACGTCCAGAACCGACGGCACGCTTCCGGCGATGCTGACGACCTCTTCGGGGGCGACGGTGCTGGCGCAGATCAGGGCGCCGGGGTAGGCACCTCTGGCCAGCACTCCGTCCGGTCCGCGGAGCACGGTGCCGAGGGCTTCGCCGTCGGCGACGGTGCAGATGGCGGCGCTCGTGCCCTCGACGGCATCGGCCGGGTGGGCCGCGGCGACGGCACCCGCCCTGGCTAGCGGCTCGGTCCGCTCCGAGGTGCGGTTCCAGACCCGCACCTGTATGCCTTGGCCGAGGAGGCGAGTCGCCAGTCCGGTGCCCATCCTGCCGAGACCGAGGACGGCTACAGGGCCGTCTGTGGTGCGCGTCATGACGTCTCCTTCGTGGTCTCCTTGACGACCCGGAACCGCAGGGACTGCGTCGAGTCGACCCACTCGCGGAGCGGGGCCACCAGTGCGCGGTGGTCCTCGCTCTGCTGCCAGGCGAAGAAGTGCTCGGGCGTCTCCCACTCGCTGGTGATCACCCACTGCCGGGAGTCGTCGACGGGCTCTCCCAGCCTCTCGACGATGTGACCGGGGGTTCCGGCGACGGACTTCCGGATCCGGTCGTACAGGTCCAGGAACCCTTGCTCGCCGCCCTCGATCACACGGACCGCGAAAACCACGGACAGCTTCTCGGCCGAATGGCCCTTGTGCTTGGTGCCCATGTCTCCTCCTGATGGTGAGATCCGGCAGGACACGTTCTCTAAGGACTCATGGCCCCCGTGACCACGCAACTCCAATGGGTGCACGACCCAACGGGGACAAGGGCTTTCGCGCGCTGGTTAGCCCGTACGAGTGAGCGTTCAAGGGCCCCTCGCCGAGGCGGTCCTGGACGCCTCGCGTCACACGAACGGCGCTCTGCTTGCTCCTTGACGACCGGTCGCGGCCACGCTGCTGCGACGCACTCGTTCCGGTGAATGTGCGCGATGCGCCGTGATGCCGTTCCGGCCGGGCCCCGTCTTCGCGGACAGCGGCCTGTCAGCGGCCCGTGCGCTCCAGAAGGCCGGGCAGGTCGGCGAAGGAATCCAGGACGTGGTCCGGCGTGCCGGACGCCGCCCGATGCGTCTCGGGCTGGTACTTGCCGGTCCTGACGAGAACGCCCGTGAGCCCGTGGCGCTGGGCGGCGAGGACGTCGGACTCGATGTCGTCGCCCACCATGAGCGTCTGCGAGGCATCGGCGCCGAGATGGGCCAGGGCGGTGGCGAAGAACGGCGCGGCGGGTTTGCCGGTGATTTCGGCCTCGACGCGGGCCGCCCGCTCAAGGCCCAGCAGGAAGGCGCCGGTGTCGAGCTGAAGCCCCGCCTCCGTACGCCAGTACAGATTGCGGTGCATGGCCACCAGGCGAGCGCCTCGCTGGAGGTGGGCGAAGGCGCGGTTGAGTGCCGTATACCCGAACTCCGGGCCTGCGCCTCCGACGACGATCACATCCGGAGCGTCGTCGTCGGGGTCCACCAGGAGGACACTCTCAAGGTCCTCACGGATGTCGCCGCTGTTGAGCAGCAGGCATCTCGCCCCGGGAAAGTGTTCGGCGAGGTACGCGGCGGTCACAGCGGGAGCGGTGAAGATGTCGTCCGCGGTGACCGGGAATCCGGCCCCGGCCAGCACCGTCGCGATGGAGGCCCGCGTACGGGAGGTGGTGTTGGTGAGGAGCGCGAGCGGAACGCCCTGCTCACGCAGTCGCTCCAGCGCCCCGACCGCACCGGGCAGTGGCTTCCAGGACACCGTGAGAACACCGTCGATATCGATCAGGACAGCGCCGACCCGTTGCATGTGGTGACCGTACCGAGGGATCAGAGCACGGCCAAGCAGCGTCCGGGGCCGGAAGCGGGCCCGAAACGCACACGGCGCTCGGCGTTCGGCAAGCACAATGGCGCTGTGCACGTACTCCATATATGACTCGAATGGAGGCATCTGCGCTCGTAGCAGTCGCCGCACCGCTTCGGCCGGCATATGAAGGTGGGCCACCGGCCATGGCAGGAGGGCGGCAACGCCCCGGCCGGGGCGACCGGGGGATTCCGTAGTGGTCCCGTCGCGGATCCGTGGCCGAAAGGAGAGCGATGATGGCGCCTGCGGGCCCCGCGACGACGTCCGCATGGGTGGTCGAGCGTCCGGCCCCGATGTCCTCGGCACCGCTGCGGCTCGTGGAGCGCGAGACGGCTGAGCCCGGCGCGTACGAGCTGCTGGTGCGCGTCCGTGCATGCGGGGTCTGCCGGACCGATCTGCATCTGGCCGAGGGAGACCTGCCGCCCCGCAGGCCGGGCTGCACGCCGGGCCATGAGGTGGTCGGCGAGGTGATCGCCGCGGGTTCCGCGGTGCGGGACCTCGGAGCGGGTGACCGGGTGGGGGCCGCGTGGCTGGCGGGAACCTGTGGGCAGTGCCGCTATTGCAGCACCGGACGGGAGAACCTGTGCCCCGACTCGCGCTACACGGGCTGGGACATCCATGGGGGATTCGCCGACCACATCATCGTGGATGCCCGTTACACCTACCGGCTTCCGGAAGGGTGGGACGACACGGACGCCGCACCACTTCTGTGCGCGGGGATCATCGGCTACCGGGCGCTTCAGCGGGCCGACCTGCCGCCGGGTGGCCGGCTCGGCATCTACGGGTTCGGAGCGTCCGCCCATCTCACCGCCCAACTCGCCATCGCCCGGGGCGCCGAAGTCCACGTCGTCACCCGCTCGCCGCAGGCGCAGCAGCTGGCGCTGGAGCTCGGCGCTGCGTCGGCCGGACCCGATGCACCCCCGCGGCCCCTGGACTCCGCGATCCTGTTCGCGCCGGCAGGGGGTCTGGTGCCGACGGCGCTCGAAGCCCTGGACCGGGGCGGCACGCTCGCCATCGCCGGGATCCACCTGAGTGCCATGCCCCCGCTCGACTACGACCGGCACCTCTTCCAGGAACGCACCGTACGCAGCGTCACCGCGAACACCCGTGAGGACGGCCGTGCCTTCCTCGCCGAAGCGGCGCGGCTGCGCCCCACCGTGCGGGTCACGCCCTACCCGATGCGCAGAGCCGACCAGGCCATGGCCGATCTGGCGGCCGGACGGATCACCGGGGTGGCCGTGCTCGTCGTGGCGTGAGCATGACCTCGCCGAGCAGGGTCCGGCGGCCGGCAACGGACCGCACCGGACGGCGCACGAGCGTCGGTGCCCGCCCAGGCATCCAGGAACTTCCTGGCCACGGCCGCGGCCGCTGCGGGATCCCAGTCATCCTTCCTGTCGGCAGGCTGCGTGAGTGAGTACCGCGAAGGGCGCCCGCCCGGGCCTCAGCCCAGGTCGGACGCCCCTTCGAGGGAGGAAGATCAGGAGTGCGGCCGGCGCGGCTGATCGTCGCGCGCCGCGTTCTTCTCCTTGACGCGCGCCGCTTCCTTCCGGACCTCCGCCTGGGTGGCGCGTTCCTTCTGCAGCCACTCGGGAAGGTCCCTCTTCAGCGCGTCGATCTGCTCCGTGGTGAGGGCGCCCGTGATTCCGCCACGGGCGAGGCCCGAGATGGAGATGCCCAGCTTCGCCGCGACCACCGGCCGCGGATGCGGGCCGTTGCGCCGCAGCTCCTGCAGCCACTCGGGCGGATCGGCCTGCAGTGCGTTCAGCTCGGTGCGCGAGACGACACCCTCCTGGAACTCGGCGGGGGTGGCCTCGAGGTACACACCCAGCTTCTTCGCCGCGGTTGCGGGCTTCATCGTCTGGGCGCTCTGGTGCGACATCATGGTGTCAAGGGTATTCGAGCGTGTGCGCTACCTCCGACCACGACCGGTAACCTGGCGGAGTGACAGGCTCGCAAGAACCCCCTTCGTTCCGGCTCGCGTATGTCCCGGGAGTGACGCCCACGAAGTGGGTGCGGATCTGGAACGAGCGGCTGCCCGACGTCCCGCTGACCCTCACCCAGGTGTCCGCCGCCGAGGCGTTCGACGTGCTGCGGGGCGGCGGCGCCGATGCGGGTTTCGTACGGCTGCCGGTGGACCGGACGGACCTCAGCGCGATCCCCCTCTACACCGAGACGACGGTGGTCGTGGTCCCGAAGGACCACGTCGTGGCGGCGGTCGACGAGGTGTCCGCCGAGGATCTTGCCGACGACATCGTGCTGCATCCCCTCGACGACGTCCTCGACTGGGAGCGTCTGCCGGGACGGCCCGCGATCGAGCGCCCCGCCACGACGGCGGATGCCATCGAACTGGTGGCGGCCGGAGTGGGACTGCTCGTCGTCCCGCAGTCACTCGCCCGCCTGCACCACCGCAAGGACCTCACCTATCGGCCGGTCTCCGACGCCCCCGAATCGCGCGTCGCGCTGTCGTGGCCGCAGGAAGAGACCACCCCCGACCTGGTGGAGCAGTTCATCGGGATCGTCCGCGGCCGCACCGTCAACAGCACCCGGGGCCGCCCCCCGGCCCCGGCGCAGCCGAAGAGCAAGCGCCCCGACACCGGCGGCGCACGGCGGAAGCCCGCAGCCGGCAAGGCGACCGGCAAAGCGACCGGCAAGAGCCCACGCAGCGGTGCCGGCGGCTCCAAGGGCGGCAAGCGCGGCAAACCTCGGCGCCGTTCGTAGCCTCGGCGCCAGTCGTCGTCGGTCATGGCCTCGGCGTCACTTCTCGTCGCCGGATGCCGCCGCGGGCCGGAGGCGTCAGCTGCTCAACGCCGCAGCCACGACGGACCGCGCCTCGTCCTGCACACGCGTCAGGTGGTCCGGTCCCAGGAAGGACTCGGCGTACACCTTGTAGACGTCCTCGGTACCCGAAGGGCGGGCGGCGAACCAGGCGTTCTCGGTGGTCACCTTGATGCCGCCGATGGCCGCCCCGTTGCCCGGAGCCTGCGTGAGCACCGAAATGATCGGTTCCCCCGCGAGGGCGTCGGCCGTCACCTGGTCGGGAGAGAGACGGCTCAGTACGGCCTTCTCCTCACGGGTCGCGGGGGCGTCGACACGGGCGTACGCCGGTTCGCCGAACCGGGCAGTGAGCGACGCGTAGTGCTCGCTCGGCGTCCGCTCCGTCACGGCCAGAATCTCGGACGCGAGCAGGGCCAGGATGATGCCGTCCTTGTCGGTGGTCCACACCGATCCGTCACGGCGCAGGAAGGAGGCCCCGGCGGATTCCTCACCACCGAATCCGAGGGTGCCGTCGGCCAGCCCGTCCACGAACCACTTGAAACCGACCGGCACCTCGATCAGCGCGCGGCCGAGGTCGGCCGCCACCCGGTCGATCATGCTGGACGACACCAGCGTCTTGCCGACACCGGCACCAGCGGGCCACTGGTCGCGGTGGCTGTAGAGATAGGCGATGGCGGTGGCGAGGTAGTGGTTGGGATTCATCAGTCCGCCGTCCGGCGTGACGATGCCGTGCCGGTCGGCGTCGGCGTCGTTGCCGGTGGCGATCCGGAAGCGGTCGCGGCCCTCGATCAGCGACGCCATCGCGTACGGGGACGAGCAGTCCATGCGGATCTTGCCGTCCCAGTCCAGTGTCATGAACCGCCAGGTGGGATCGGTGTCCGGGTTGACGACCGTCAGATCGAGGCGGTGCTCCTCGGCGATCCGGCCCCAGTACGCGACGGACGCGCCCCCCAGCGGATCGGCGCCGATGCGCACACCCGCGGCGCGCACGGCGTCCAGGTCGAGTACGGACGGCAGATCCCGCACATAGGCGCCGAGGAAGTCGTACCGTCCGGTGGTCGGCGCGGCCAGTGCCCCGGTGTAGGGCAGCCGCCGTACGTCCTTGAGACCGCCCGCGATGATCTCGTTGGCGCGCTCCTGGATCCAGCCGGTCGCCTCGGAACCGGCGGGCCCGCCGTTCGGCGGG
Source organism: Streptomyces sp. NPDC054841 (assembly GCF_053611045.1). Taxonomy (NCBI): domain Bacteria; kingdom Bacillati; phylum Actinomycetota; class Actinomycetes; order Kitasatosporales; family Streptomycetaceae; genus Streptomyces; species Streptomyces sp. NPDC054841. The sequence goes on from NZ_JBSGZO010000146.1 coordinate 7,008, forward strand.
TTGTACTTGAAGCCACCGTCGGCCGGGGGATTGTGCGAGGGGGTGACCACCACGCCGTCGGCCAGGCCGGAGGTGCGCCCGCGGTTGTGGGTGAGGATGGCGTGCGACACGGCCGGGGTGGGGGTGTAGCCGTCGGCGGCGTCGATGAGCACGGTGACGCCGTTCGCCGCGAAGACCTCCACAGCGGTCACCCGGGCCGGTTCGGACAGCGCATGGGTGTCGGCGCCCAGGAACAGCGGCCCGTCGGTGCCCTGTTGGGCCCGGTACTCGCAGATCGCCTGGCTGGTCGCGGCGATGTGGTCCTCGTTGAAGGCGGTGGCGAGAGAGGTTCCCCGGTGCCCCGACGTGCCGAAGGCGACACGCTGGGCGGGCTCGGCCGGATCGGGGTGCAAGGCGTAGTACGCGGTCACCAGCCGAGCCACGTCGATGAGGTCCTCCGGCCGCGCCGGCTGTCCCGCGCGCTCGTTCGGCATCCGTCCACTCCTTCGCATCGGTCGGTCCGATCAGTACACGAGTCATGATCGCTCGTCGCTTGCGTTCCGTCCGGTTGCCCCTCCGCACGGATGTGCCGACGGATGTGCCTGCGGACGTTCCAGTCGGGCATGCCCAGCGCGAGCCCGCGCAACCGCATCGCCCGGCCCGGCGATCGGTTTGGCCGACCCCGGCAGTCGGCTCGGGACGCCGTCGGCCCGGCGGCGCCGTCCTGGTCGCCGAGCGCGAATCCCCTGATCACCTAAGGGCTGTCCCGTAATCCCCGGTGGATCAGCGCGCGGCGTCAGATGCGGTGCATCGCAAGGCGGAGGGTCGTCCTCATACTGGGCGTATTCGGGCGATCCGACAACGCAGCGAGGTGCCGTAGCTGTCGTCGTGCGCCCGCCGGGGATTACGGGACAGCCCTTAGACTCGGCGAATGGCGAAGTACTTCGACGTGCACCCCGAGAACCCTCAGCGGCGCACCATCAGCAGTGTGGCCGACAGTATTCGGTCCGGCGCGCTCGTCGCGTACCCGACGGACTCCTGCTACGCACTGGGATGCCAGCTGGGCAGTCGTGACGGCATCAGCCGGATCCGGTCGATCCGGAACCTCGACGATCGTCACCACTTCACCCTTGTGTGCCAGAACTTCGCGCAGCTCGGGCAGTTCGTGCACGTCGACAACGACGTGTTCCGCGCGATCAAGGCAGCGACGCCCGGCAGTTACACCTTCATCCTCCCCGCGACGAAGGAGGTGCCTCGCCAACTGCTGCACCCGAAGAAGAAGACGGTCGGAGTCCGGATTCCCGACCATGCCGTCGCTCAGGCCCTGGTCGCCGAACTCGGGGAGCCGCTGCTCTCCAGCACCCTGCTCCTGCCCGACGAGGACGAGCCGATGACCCAGGGCTGGGAGATCAAGGAACGGCTCGACCACGTGGTGGACGCCGTGGTCGACGCGGGCGACTGCGGCACCGAGCCGACCACGGTCATCGACTTCTCCGGCGGCGGAATCGAGGTCGTACGCAGAGGGGCGGGCGACACCGCGAGGTTCGAGTAGCAGCGTCGATGCAGGCGTTCGGCCCTGGGCGGTGCTGCGGGACGCAATGTGAGTCCCGTAGGCCGCCCGCTTGCGCCGCCGGCACGTCCGGGTAACGGGCCGGGGCGCCCGCCCGGACGCGAGCCGCGGGGCCGGGCGGGCGGTGGCCGTCTCAGTCGCCGCTCGTCCCCGCCTGCACCCGGGCGGCGCCCGCGATCTCCGCCATCACCTCCGTCGCGTGGTCGTGCAGGAAGAAGTGGTCGCCGGGGAAGATCCGGTGACGGAACCGGGCGGCCGTCATCGACCGCCATCCGGCGATCCACTCCGGGCCGGTGAGCCGGTCGTCCGCGCCACCGAGCGCGACGACGGGGCAGGGCAGCACGGCCGGCCGGACCTGTTCCATGTAGCGGGCCAGCAGGCCGAGATCGGCCCGCATGACCGGCAGCAGCAGGTCCAGCAGTTCCTGGTGCCGGGTGATCTCCGCGGGAGTGCCGCCGAGTTCGACGATGGCGCGCAGCAGTTCTTCATCGCTCTTCTCGTGCAGGGCCAACGTGACGGGGGAGCCGGGCGGGCGGCAGCCGGACACCACGATGGTCCCCGGCAGGGGCCGGCCGGCCGCTGCCAGCCGGCGCGTCGTCTCGTAGGTGATCTGAGCGCCCATGCTGTGCCCGAAGAGCACGAACCTCTCCTGCTCCGGGCGGCTCTCCAGCACCGACAGCACCCCTTCCACCACCTCGTCCATGGAGGTGGCCAGGGGCTCTCCGATACGGGTGCCCCGGCCCGGCAGCTCCACCGGCACGAACCGTAGCCCCGGCACGTCCTGGGACCGGGACCAGGTCAGGTAGGCAGCGGCCGAACCGCCGGCGTGCGGCAGGCAGTAGACGCGCACAGGTTCCGTCGCGTCGTGCGCCGCGGGGTCGGTGTCCCACGGGGTCCATCGGTGCCGTTGGGACGGTTCGGCTCTGGGGTGGCGGGTCACTGCGTGCTGCCCTTCTGTTCGAGGAGTTCGGGGAGTCCGGGAAGTTCTGGACGACGGACGCTCCCAAGAAGTCAGGGAAAGGGTCTCACCCAAGGCCTGCGTGCCGTCACGCCACGCTCGGTATGCGCGTCCCGGCCTACGACTACGACACGGACGGTTGCTACCCCACTCCCGCCATCGGCCCTGACGGGACCATCGCGCCCGGCCTCAAACCGTCCGGGGCCCTCAACGGCCAGTGCCGCGACGCATGGGACCTCGACAACACCAACGGATACGCGCGGTCCAAGTGCAACAACGGCTGGTGCGGGGAGCACGTCGTGGTGTGGGTGCAGAACAACCAGGCCCAGTACGTATCCACCTCCGCGCACGGCGACTTCAACATCTACGGCCGTGACCGGATCCGGTGGGACGACGCACCCCAAGGTCGTCTACCACAAGGACGGCCTGAGCACCCACTGCTTCCGCCCCGCGAACTCCAACGACGAGCCGCCGGAGAACCACTACCACGGATGGCAGTTCCCCAGGCTGGTCGGCTGGAACGGCTACCCCGTGGGTCTCCGCGGCAAGCTGAGCCAGGCCGATTTCGGCAGTGCCCACTTCGGTCTCAAGGACGGCAATTTCAACCACCACCTCGAGAAGGCCAAGCCGGCGGGCATTTCGTTCGACCCGAACGCCTGACGAGTCGCGCCCGGGGGGTGGCGTCAGGGACGACACGGACACCACCACGCCGAGCCTCGGGTGCGGTACCGATACGCCGTTCGCCGGCTGAGCGCCGCCCCCGGGCCTACGACGGTTGTCATCCCCGCGCTCGAATTCAAGCGGGACGTTGAAACGGGCACGATGTCTGTCGCCCGGAACCGGCGCCGGAGTGCATGCACCATCCATCAGGGGCGAGCCTGCTGCGCGAGGGCCGACCGACCGCAGTGCCGCCCGATGGCCGGCTCGCCCGGTTCCTCCGCCCGTCATACGCTGAGTTCGTAGGCCTTGCAGTTGCTGCCACAGGGCTTCCTGCCCGGAGCGCCGTTGCAGGCCCTGAGCCGAACGGGCCCGCGTGTGCGGACGGGCCCGGGTGCCGTTGCGGGATGGATGTGTGCGATGGCCGGTCCGGAGGGTACGGCGGGGATGCTCGGAAGCCTGCTGGAGGCCACTCACCTGGCAGGAATCGAACAGCTGCCGGGGCTGATCGCCGAGTACGCGGCCTTGGCCGGGCTGGAGCATGCCCGTTTGTACGTCGTGGACCTGCGCCAGCAGTTGCTCAGGGAGCTGACCGGCCGCGGCACCGACGCGGGGCTCGGCGGTGAGGAGTACTCGGTCGACGGAACCCTCGCGGGCGCCGCGTTCCGTGAGACGCGAATCCTTGCTTCGCCTCATCTCGGCGACGGTGGACGCCGCCGGTACTGGGCGCCGGTGCTGGACGGAACGCAGCGTCTGGGCGTGCTCCGCGCCGATCTCGCCGATGACGAGGCAGGGAGGACGGCGCTCGGACATCTCTCGTCCCTCGCGGGGTTGCTGCTGGTCAGCAAGCGTCCGTTCAGCGACTCACACGCCCGCCTGGTGCGGACCGAGTCGATGCACGTGGCCGCGGAGATGCAGTGGAAGCTCATGCCGCCGCTGGCCTTCGCGAACGACCAGGTGGTCATCGCCGCCGCGATGGAGCCCGCGTACGAGGTCGCCGGCGACGCCTTCGACTACGCGCTGGCCGGCGACACCGTCCACCTGGCCATTTTCGACGCGATGGGGCACGACAGTGCCGCGGGCCTCACGGCGAACCTCGCGGTGGCGACCTGCCGGTCCAAACGCCGGGACGGCGCCGATCTGGTCGCAACGGCTCAGGCGATCGAGCGCACGCTGGTGAAGGAGTTCGGGCACACCCGCTACACCACGGGGATCCTGGGCGACCTGGACAGCCGCACCGGCCTGCTCTCCTGGGTCAACTGCGGCCACCTTCCGCCGGTGCTGATCCGTGGCGGACGCTGGACCACGACCCTGAACTGCCCACCCACCCACCCCATGGGCACAGAACTGAAGCTACCCGTCACTCTCTGCCATGAGCAGCTGGAGCCGGAGGACCGGCTGCTGCTCTACACCGACGGCATCACCGAGGCACGTGATGCAGGAGGGCGCGAGTTCGGCCTCGCGCAATTCGTCGAATTCATCGTCCGCCATCACGCGGACGGGCTGCCGGTGCCCGAAACCCTGCGTCGCCTGATGCGCGCCGTTCTCCGGCACCACCGCGACAGCCTGTCCGACGATGCCACCGTCGTCTTCCTCGAGTGGCACGGCAGCGCGCGCAACGTGGCCCTGAAACCCGAGGGCGCATCGCGAACTACGCCTGTCAGTCGTGCACGGGAAGCATGAACGAGGAGCGGCCGGCGACGTCATAGTCGGGCCGATCGAGGGTACCTGCAACACCGTGCCTGAACACCGCGTGTCGAAGACACCTCCGCGCGGTTGACCGAGAAAGGAAGAAGGAAGGCAGAGCCATGAGCAGGGTGAAGGAATCGATCGAGGTCGACGTTCCCGTCCGCACCGCATACAACCAGTGGACGCAGTTCGAGGAGTTCCCGAACTTCATGGAAGGCGTCGAGGAGGTCCGGCAGGTCGACGACCGCCACAACCATTGGACAACCAAGATCGCGGGCGTACACCGGGAGTTCGACACCGAGATCGTCGACCAGCTCCCTGACGAGCGCATCGCGTGGCGCACGATCAGCGGCGACACCAAGCAAAAGGGCATGGTCCACTTCCAGCGCCTGGACGACACCCACACACGCGTGGAACTCGTGATGGATGTCGAACCGAGCGGGGTGGCGGAGAAGACCGCCGCCATGGCAGGAATGATCGACCGGCGCGTCAAGGGCGACATGCGGCGCTTCAAGGAGTACATCGAGCACCGTGGCGGCGAGTCCGGCTCGTGGCGCGGCCGCGTCAGCCCGGGATGACAGCTGTGGGGTTCCACGCCCTGCACCCTTGTGGGCTGCGACCTGCGTGGTTCCCGCACAGGCACACTGGGGCACCCTGATCAGGGACAGGTGCGCAGGGCCTCTGCCGCATTCACAGGTCGCCGACCGCGGCGGGGGCCCTCGCTGCCCATAGGGCCGCTAGCGCGCCGCCTGCGGACCCATACGGCTCGTACCCGGGCTCTACGCCGCGGACCGGGGTGTCCTGCCGGCTCCGCGTCAGGGCAGCGGTGTGCCTCCAGTGGCACGATCACGTGTACGCCGCCGGTGGCTGGTGTCGCACCAGGGGAAGCGAAGACTCCTCCGGCAGGTGCACAGGGCGACGCAGAAGCGGTCCGACGTGACGACGCTGCCGTCTTCCAGGACCACCTCGACCGGGCCCTCGACGAGCAGGGGTCCGTCGGTCGTGACAGTGATGCGGCGCGGTGCGTCACGGCGTTCGGTTGCGTCACGGTGTTCGTTCGGCACGGATGACCACCAACTCCTCTTTCTGGCCCTCCGGGTTCAGCAGGCCCTGACTGCACAGCCAGGAGCGTCTGGAGCGCAGGACGGGCCCCAGACTCACGTAACGGCGCTCCGTGACTTCGGCCTTCAGGCCGGCCGACCGCAGCCGTGCCAGGGTCCGGCCTTCGCCACTCAGCACGGAATGCACGACGAGCAGCACGCCGCCGGGCCGGAGCAGGCGAGGCACCTCACGGCAGATCCGGTCGAGTATCCACCGGCCGTCCCGGCCGGCGTCCCAGGCCCGTGCCGCGCCATGGCGTGGCGGGGTGGCCGCCGGGCTGGGGACGTACGGCGGATTGGTGACGACGAGGTCGAAGGTGCGGTCCGCCACCGGGGTGGTCAGATCACCGTGCAGTACCCGTACCGGGGTCCGGGCCAGCAGGGCGTTGAGCCGGGCGGTCCAGACGGCCGGTCGGGAGATGTCCACGGCGGTGACCTGTGCGCCCCGCATCGCCGCGGCCAGCGCCAGGGCGCCGGTCCCCGTGCCGACATCGAGCACCTGGGCCCGCGGTGGCAGCGCCTCGCGGTCGAGTGCTCCTGCCAGCAGCGCCGTGTCCGTTTGCGGTGTGTACACACCCGGAAGGGCTATGAGTGGCACATATGTCGCGTACCCATTTGTGCGGAATCAACGGTCTTGGGGAATCAACTTTCTATTTCTCGGCGCGGGTCGTGTTCGGCGGGACCGGCTCCGATGGCCCGACCGCCTCCGTCGAGAGAGGTCCGTCCGTCGCGCCAGGCGCCCAGCACATGGGCTGCGAATCGGTCCTCCAGGTGAAGGGTCGCGTCGATGCCGAAGGCGACGTCGGCCTCCAGATCGGGTTCCTCGTCCAGGAGGCCCGCGATGACCTCGCGCCGCACGACCTGCTCATGGACGGCGTCCGCCTCGACGTGCTCGTCGTAGAAGAACTCCGCCGCCGGCCCAGCCCCCGTGCGCCGCATGGCCGCGGCCAGTCGCCTCGACCCGGGCGAAGAAGTGATCTCGACGGTCGCGAAGTGGCCGACCAGGCAGCCGCGCAGCGCGCGGTGGAGCCCGAAGAGTGACATGAGGTTCACCGTGGCCAGTGTCTGGGCGGCTGCCGCGTCCAGGTAGCCGCCGTAGGTGGTGTCCAGGCCCAGGTCCGTCATCAGGTCGGCGAAGAGCCGCGCGTGGATTCGCTGCGCCCGGCCCCCGCCGTACTCGTCGAACTCCACGGCCGCCATCCCGGCCTTGGCTCGACCCCGTAGCCGCGGCAGCACCCAGGCGTGCGGATCGGCCTCCTTGAGGTGGTAGAGGGATCGTTGCGCCGCGTACTCTCTCAGCTGCCACAGCTCTCCCTCGTCCCGGAGGAAGTGCGAGACGCCGCTGCCGTGCACCGGCTCCACCAGAAGCCCGGCGAGCGCGCCGTCCACTGTCGCATGGCTGGGGGCCTCCTCGCGCAGCACGGCGAAGAACGGGTCCTCCAGTGCCCGCCGCACACGGAGCAGATCCGGATCCCACTCGAGGGCGGGGTCGACCCCGGCGAATCCGCGGTAGTGCAACTCGTAGCAGACGTAGAGGGCGAGCTGCAGATCGTCCCCGTAGGGGTCGGCGTCGCTCGCCACGGTCGGATCCGCGGGGAGTTCCGCTCCCGCAGCCAGTCGGCCGATGACAGCCGCCGAGAGCGTTCCCCGCGCCTGCGGCAGCGACGGCCCATGATGGTGCGTCGCCCTGTCACTCATGACTTTCTCGTACCCGGTGTCACGCGAGCCTCAGGTGGTCAGCAGGCGGTTGAAGAACGACCGGTACTTCCGCAGAGTCATACGCAGGTCCTCGGTGTTCGCCTCCTCGCCGCGCTTCCACTGTTCTTCCAGGTCCTGCTTGTGGTCGGCGAAGGTCGCGGCGAGCTTCTGCATGACGTCCGCGACAAGAGAGTCCGCCGCGTGTACGGCTTCGCGGGGGTCGTCGACGAACGTGTTCTGAATCTCCTGCCAGCGTGAGCGGAAGCCTTCCTCGTCCTCCGTTACGAGGAGTTGCGGTGATTCGTCGTCCACCGGCGCGGCATCCCCTTGCGCCGGCATGCCGGCGGTTTCCGTGGCCTCACCAGGATATGTCGGCGTCCCGGGCCGGCTTTCGGCCTCTTCGTTCACGTGCTCGTCGTTCACGTGCTCGTCGTTCACGTTCGCTTCGTTCACGTTCCGGTCGCGCGACTGAGCGAGGTCCTCGGTGGACAGCCCTGTCCCGGTGGGTGCTGGTGTCTGTTCGCGTTCCATATTTCCTCGGCCACCTTGATCGGTGCGGTCGGTGGGTCAGGCTCGGGCATGACGAGCCTGACCGCCGTTGGAGAGCAGCTCGGTGAACAGGGCGCGGTAGTGCACCATGGCACCCCGCAGCTGCTCGGTCGTCGCCTCGTGCGCCATGCTCAGCTGGTTGACTTCATGAGCGGCGCGATAGTGCTCGAGCGTGCGACTGTGCTCCACGGAGAGGTCCTTGAGCCGTTGACTCAGGTCCTCGGTCGGGTAACCACGCTCGCGCATCAGCGACGCGATCAGAATGTCCGCGTCCTGTACGGCATCCTCCGGTCGATCGACGAATTCCCCTTGCACGCTGTCCCAGTCCCGGGTGTACCGCTCCCGGACGCCATTCGGCAGCGGCTTGATGTCGAGCGAGTCGTGCCGTTTCTCGCGTGCGCTTAGTTCACGCTCGGCTGCGCGCCGACTACCGGCCTCTTCGACCGTCCGCTCGTATTCCGGGCCGAAGCGCTCGCGAAGGCGCCGATGGCGCATGAGGAGAAAAGCTGCCACGGCCAGCGCGGCAAGCACCACCACGACGGGGATGATGATTGATAGGAGAGTACCTGTTGACATCGGAACGACCTCCCGACGAGCGCGGTGTTTCCCTTTGCGGGTATCCCTGCGCCATGTCCGGCGGACACGACGCCTTTGTGCGTGGTCCTCTTCACGCGACTGCCACGGTGGAGGCATTTCAAACGAAGCGAGAGTGACCTTTGGTGAATCAGCGCCAGGCCAGATGCCCGAGCTGGTGAATCAGGGAAGAGCGCGGTGGCGCCGGTGGCACCGGCGCGGACCGGCGCGCCTTGAGCCGGCGCCGCGATCGGTGGACGCACCGACGACGTGACTCGCCACGGCCAATCGCGTGAATGGTGCCGTCTGCGGCACCCTCGGCGGGTATCTGGCCCGGGAAGATTCGCGCTGAGCACGAGGCCGCTGACGGTAACCGTCGTCCCGCGCTGACGCAGCCGGCGCCCTGGACGGCAAGGAAGGAGGCAAGGCGTCATGACCATTCGGCATCCGGCCGACCGAGGCGGCGAAGGGCGCGGGAAGTTCGACCGACTGGCTCAGGTGGCGTCGCATTTCACCAGCTCACCGGTCTTCTTCGTACTGTGTCTGCTGCTCGTCGCGGGTGTGGTCGCCGTACATTTCTCCGGGATCGGGCTGAAGTGGAACGTGTTCGCGGGAGACTGCATGACAGCTGTGACGCTGCTGCTCCTCGCCCTGCTGAAGAACTCGGAACTCCGGGCCGAGCGCGCGATGCAGCGCAAACTGGATGCCATCGCCGCGGCTTTGCTCGAAGCGAGTGAGGGCGAGCCGGGGAAGGCGCACGACGACCTCAGAGCCGCGATCCGCATGGAAGACGAGACCTGAACGACCCCCCCCTTCCTCCCTGGGCTCTCGACATCGCCGGGCCGGCGTCGCCTCCTGTGCAGCAACAACTTCGGCCGCGCCCGCGTTCAGGCAAGGCTGCCGGGTAGGCGTAGCTCGTGGGGGTGGTAACCAGGAGCACCACGGATGATCGGAAGCAGTCATGCAACCTGAAGCCGTCAGCATCTACCTGAACGACCACCTGAGCGGCGCCACGATGGGAGTGGAGCTCTCCCGAAGGATCGCACGGGCACACCAGTCCTCCGCGCGTGTCGCAGTGCTGCAGGACCTTGCCGAGCAGATCGCTCAGGACCGCCAGAGCCTCCTCGACTTGATGGACGCACTCGAAATCGTCCCGCGCCGCTACAAGGTGTACGCAGGCTGGGCGGCTGAGAAAGCGGCCAGGCTCAAGCCCAACGGCCGTCTCCGCCGTCGTTCCGGCCTGAGCACCCTCGTCGAACTGGAGACTCTTCGCATGGGCATCCAGGGGAAATTCCGGATGTGGCGGGCACTGATGCCCGTGGTCGCCGAGCGCGACGATCTCGACGCAGCTCGACTGAAGGAGCTCATGGATCGCGCCAATGACCAGATGGCGACCGTCGACGAACTCCACGAAGTCGCGGCCAAGACGATCCTGAGCAACGGTTCCGGCCTCCGCTGAGCGCCGCCGACACGTGCGACGCTTTCCGAACGACCGCCGCCCGGCCGAAAGCTGATCGCTTGTCCCTTGCTACGCCTCCCCGTCGCCGGGCGCCAGCAGCCCCTCCCGCAACTTCCCGAGCACCCGAGCCAGCAGCCGGGAGACGTGCATCTGCGAGATCCCGAGCCGCTCGCCGATTTCCGACTGTGTCAGCTCGTCGACGAACCGCAGTGACAGGATGGTGCGTTCCCGCTCCGGCAGCGTGGCGATCAGTGGCTTCAGGGACTCCAGGCACTCCACGATGTCCAGTGCCGGGTCCTCCTCGCCCAGTCGGCGGGCGAGCGGACTGAGCGGCTCGTCCTCCTCGAGGGGGTCGAGGGAGCGGGCCACATAGCCGTTGGCGGCCCGCTGGCCCTCCAGGACCTCCTCCTCGGTGACCCCGAGGCGGTCCGCGAGTTCGGCCGTGCCGGGGGCCCGGCCGAGGTCCTGTTCGAGCACGTCGTACGCCTTGGCGAGGTCCAGCCGCAGC
>NZ_JBSGZO010000147.1:0-17702 GCF_053611045.1 Streptomyces sp. NPDC054841
GGGCCGCGTGGTGGGGTTCACCGCGCGGCCCCGGGACGGAGGTCTGGGGAGTTCAGCCCTTGCGGGTGTTGATTTCCTGGGTGAGTTGGGGGACGACTTCGAAGAGGTCGCCGACGACGCCGTAGTCGGCGAGGTCGAAGATCGGGGCTTCGGCGTCTTTGTTGATGGCGACGATGGTCTTGGAGGTCTGCATGCCGGCGCGGTGCTGGATGGCGCCGGAGATGCCGGAGGCGATGTAGAGCTGGGGGGAGACGCTCTTGCCGGTCTGGCCGACCTGGTTGGTGTGCGGGTACCAGCCGGCGTCGACGGCGGCGCGGGAGGCGCCGACGACGGCGCCGAGGGAGTCGGCGAGTGCCTCGATGACCGCGAAGTTCTCGGCGCCGTTGACGCCACGGCCGCCGGAGACGACGATCGCGGCCTCGGTGAGCTCGGGGCGGCCGGTCGACTCGCGCGGGGTGCGGGAGACGATCTTGGTGCTGGTGGCGTTCTCGCCGAACGAGACGGTCAGGGTCTCGACGGTGCCGGCGGCCGGGGCGGTCTCGACGGGGGCCGAGTTCGGCTTCACGGTGATGACCGGGGTGCCCTTGGTGATGCGGGACTTGGTGGTGAACGCGGCGGCGAACGCGGACTGGGTGGCCACCGGGCCCTGGTCGCCGGCCTCCAGGTCGATGGCGTCGGTGATGATGCCGGAGCCGATACGGACCGCGAGACGGGCCGCGATCTCCTTGCCCTCGGCGGAGGACGGCACCAGCACGGCGGCCAGGGGGCCCGCGGCGGACGCTGCCTCGTAGGCGGCCTGCAGCGCGTCGACCTTCGGGACGACGAGGTAGTCGGCGAACTCGGGGGCGTCGGCGGCAAGCACCTTGATGGCGCCGTGCTCGGCGAGCGCGGGCGCGGTGGCCTGGGCGCCGGAGCCAAGAGCGACGGCGACGGGCTCGCCGAGACGGCGGGCCAGCGTCAGCAGTTCCAGGGTGGGCTTGCGGACGGCGCCGTCCACGTGGTCGACGTAGACGAGAACTTCAGCCATGGGATTGCTCTCCTGCGAATGCGAAGTGTGCGGGGGCGGTTGGGGTGATGGCCGAAGCTCAGATGAACTTCTGGCCGGCCAGGAACTCGGCCAGCTGCTTGCCGCCCTCGCCCTCGTCCTTGACGATCGTGCCCGCGGTGCGGGCCGGACGCTCGGCCGCGGAGTCCACCGCACTCCAGGCACCCTCGAGACCGACCTCGTCGGCCTCGATCTCCAGGTCGGACAGGTCCCAGGACTCCACCGGCTTCTTCTTGGCCGCCATGATGCCCTTGAAGGACGGGTAGCGGGCCTCGCCCGACTGGTCGGTCACCGACACGACCGCCGGCAGCGACGCCTGAAGCTGCTCGCTGGCGCTGTCACCGTCACGGCGGCCCTTCACGGTGCCGTCCTGGACCGAGACCTCGGAGAGCAGGGTGACCTGCGGGACGCCCAGGCGCTCGGCGAGGATCGCCGGCAGCACGCCCATGGTGCCGTCGGTCGAGGCCATACCGCAGACGACCAGGTCGTAGCCGGCCTTCTCGATCGCCTTCGCCAGCACCAGCGAGGTGCCCATCACGTCGGTGCCGTGCAGATCGTCGTCCTCGACATGGACGGCCTTGTCCGCACCCATCGACAACGCCTTGCGCAGCGCGTCCTTGGCATCCTCCGGACCGACGGTCAGCACGGTGATCTCCGCGTCATCCGCCGCATCGGCGATCTGCAGCGCCTGCTCCACCGCATACTCGTCGAGCTCCGACAGCAGGCCGTCCACGTCATCACGGTCGACGGTCAGGTCATCGGCGAAGTGCCGGTCGCCGGTGGCGTCGGGCACGTACTTCACACAGACAACGATCCTCAAGCTCACGCCGGCTCTCCTACTGCGTCGTCATTTCTGAGCTGCCTTGTGCAGGCAGCATAGGCGCCTGAAGGCGGGGTTTCCGGTCGGGGCGACCGGCGCTCCGAACGAAATATTACTCGTCAGTACACCCAGTTTGTTCCCAGTGAGCAAGCGCTTGGAACTGTGACGTTGACAACGCAGCGTAGTCGGGACTTCTCAGTCCCTCAGCCCGTTGAAGCGGCCCTGATGGTAGATCAGCGGGCGTCCGGCGCCCGCGGGGTCCCCGGCGACGACCTCGGCGACGACGATGCGATGGTCCCCTGCCGGCACCCGGGCGACGACACGGCAGACCAGCCAGGCCAGCACTCCGTCCAGCACCGGAACACCTTCCGGGCCACTACGCCATCGGGTGGGTGGGGCGAAGCGGTCGGCGCCGCTGCGCGCGAAAGTGGCGGCCAGCTCGCGCTGGTGCTCACCGAGTATGTGGACGCCGATGTGTCCGGCCTCGGCGACGACCGGCCAGCTGGACGAGGTGGTGCCGATGCCGAACGAGATCAACGGGGGTTCGGCGGCGACGGAGTTGAGCGACGTGGCGGTGAAACCGACAGGGCGGTCGCCGTGCGCGGTGATCACCGCGACTCCTGCCGCATGCTGCCGGAAGACGGAGCGCAGCAGGTCGGGAGAGGCGAGCTGGGGTGTGCCGAGGTCGGGCGAAGCCGTCATGGAGTTGTCCTTCTGCATGGCATGGGGCGCGAACGGGTCCGTGGTTGCTCAGGCACCCGGACAGAGCGCGCGCGCATCGCGGGCCGGATCCACATGGGGCCGGCCGAAGAGAAGGAATCGTCGTGGCACTCGGTCAGACTGACGATTGGTGGTACGAGCAGTCAAGTCGGTACGGGGATATGGGAGCTGTGTCACGGCACCGGCTCACCGCACCTCAGACCGCCGCACCCAGGGCCGCGATCACATCGGCTTTGCGGGGCTGCCCGGACGCTCTGCGGACGATCCGCCCGCGCGCGTCCAGCACCAGCACGGTGGGGGTGCGCAGAATGTCCAGTTCACGCACCAGCGACAGCTTTTCCTCCGCGTCGATCTCGACATGGGCGACCCCGTCGACCATGCCGGCGACCTCGGCGAGGGTCCTCCGGGTCGCCCGGCACGGCTGACAGAAGGCGCTCGAGAACTGTACGAGGGTGGCCCTCTCCCCCAGTTCCGCACCCAGCTCCGCCGATCCGAGCCTGCGCTCCTCGTCCCGCCCGCGCACCGTCAGCCTCCCATTGGTCCGCCGGTGCAGCAGACCGAAGGCCCGGCCGCCGCGAGGACCACCGCGCACACCACAAGTCCGGTCATCGTTCCCTTCAAGCATTCACAGGACCGCAAAGATTCCCGGCACCTCTCTGCGCGCATGCTGCGGGATGCTGGGCGGCGTCGAGTCTCCCGCTCCGCCGCGTTTCGCACAGGAAGTCGGGCTCGTCTTCGCACTGTTCCCGCTGGTCCGGCGGGCCACGGCGGCGCGCGGCTGACGTCGTGAACACGCAATGGGCGGGGATCTGTGACACGACGTGACGAGAATCTCGCCGTGCGACGCCCCCAGGACTGGCTGTTACGCCACACATGGGGCACGATCTGCCCAATGCCGAAAACCTACGGCTGCGTAACTTCCACCGGGCGAACCCTCCCGGGGACACTGAAGGAAGGGTCTCCCCCCAGATGGCAGAGCTCGTCTACCGGCCGGTCATCGGCGCTGCTCTCACAATGTTCAAGGCGCTGGACCTGAAGATCGACACCCATGGGTCGGAGAACATCCCACAGTCCGGCGGTGCGGTGCTGGTGAGCAATCACATCAGCTACCTCGACTTCATCTTCTCCGGCCTGGCGGCGCTGCCGCAGAAGCGCCTGGTGCGCTTCATGGCGAAGGACTCCGTGTTCCGGCACCGGATCTCGGGCCCGCTGATGCGCGGTATGAAGCACATTCCGGTGGACCGCAACCAGGGCGAGGCGGCATACGCGCACGCGCTGGACTCGCTGCGCGCGGGTGAGATCATCGGGGTCTTCCCGGAGGCCACGATCTCCCAGTCGTTCACGCTGAAGAGCTTCAAGTCGGGCGCGGCGCGGTTGGCTCAGGAGGCCGGGGTGCCGCTCGTCCCGATGGCGCTGTGGGGCACGCAGCGGCTGTGGACCAAGGGGCGCGCGAAGAACCTCAAGCGCAGCCACATCCCGGTGACGATAAGGGTCGGCGAGCCGATGGAGGCGCCCACCGACCAGTACGCGGGAGCGATCACGCGGCGGCTGCGCGAGCGGGTGCAGGAGCTGCTGGAGGCGGCACAGCGCTCCTATCCCGTACGCCCCAAGGACGCGAGCGACACCTGGTGGGTGCCCGCGCACCTCGGGGGCACGGCTCCGACTGCGGCCCAGGTCCGCGAGGCCGGCTGAATCGTCACTCCGGGGTGCGGACGGTGATCCACGCCCCGGGGCTCAGCTTCTCCAGTGACTCGGCGAGCTCGGCGCCCGCGGCCTCGAGCGCGCCGCGCGTCATCGGTGCGAGGCTCTCCAGCAGGAAGACCGCGTTGACGGACTCCTCGGTGAGCCGGGTGCGGACGCCCTGCCGCCAGTTCCAGCGGCGGCAGGTGACACCTTCGTCGTCGCGCCAGACGATCTCGCCCGGCTCCGGGTGCTCCACAGCCGGCTCGCCGCCGGCGAGCGTGGCGAACGGCTCCTCACCGGTGGCCCGTACCAGTCGCATGTCCCCCTTGATGTGATCGGTGTCCTCACCGCCGACCGGGATCAGATGCGCCACGCTGATCGCGTTGTACGCATCCACGAGCAGGTTGATCCGGGGCAGCCCGGCCTCGGTCAGCGCGCGCCTGGCGAGCGCCTCGGCGGAGTTGCGCGTACGGGACGGCTTGGCACCGAACGCGCCGTACGTCTCGCGCCAGGCGGCCATGTGCGGGTCCTCGTGCGGTGCGCTGCCGCCGAGCCGCTCCGCGAGGCGGCGCGCCGCCTCGTCGAGCAGCACCGAACTCGCGTCACTGCTGGGCCCGTTGACCAGACCATGAGCCTCGACGGCGAGATGGGTGAAGCCGGGGACGAGGGTGCGTACCTCGTCGGACACGGTGAGCGTGAGGGGCATCGGCATCCTTGCTTCAGAGCGCGACGGGAAGGTTCTCCCAGAGGGAGGGCCGGTCCTGTGCCGACTGCAGGGCATGCAGAACCGCCGGATGAGGTACAGGATACAGTACCGGGTAGTCCATCTCATTGGACTCCGGATCGGGGACGAAGGCCAGTCGCTCCACACCCAGCGAGAACTGGGCGTCCACACCGGCCTTGTTGCCCCTCGGATCCTGGCGGTGCCATACCTGCTCACCCGGCATCCGGATCGCGACCAGACCGTGCACCACTTCGAACTTCTGATAGCAGAGCGCGGCCGGGATCGACTCCGCGCGCAGCAGCGCGGCGAGCGCATGGGCCTTGGCGTAACAGATCCCGGTGCCCTGATCCAGAACGTCGGAGGCGCGCCAGGTGACGCGCAGATCGCCGGAGTCGTACGAGTGCGGAATGGTGTCACGGACGAACTCGAACGCGGCCTTGGCGTATGCATATGCGCCGGGCGCATCGGCGCGCAGGCGCGCGGCCGTGTCCCGGACCAGTGGATGATCGTGGTCGATGACCTCGTCGGCCGCAAGATACGCGGACAGTTCGGGGGCCTGCTGAATCAGCTCCATGGCACCCGAGCATAGGAACGCGGCCGACCGAGAGTCAATGAACTTTCAATCGGCCGCATACCCATGCATAGCTGAGGGTTACCGCGCCATCTCTTCCTTCAGCGCCAGCACAAAGGCGTCCACGTCGTCCTCGGCAGTGTCGAAGGAGCACATCCAGCGGACGTCACCGGCCGCCTCGTCCCAGAAGTAGAAGCGGAAACGCTCCTGCAGTCGCCTGCTCACGTCGTGCGGGAGGCGGGCGAAGACCGCGTTCGCCTGGACCGGGTAGAGGATCTCCACCCCGTCGACCGCCCTGACACCTTCTGCGAGACGCTGGGCCATGGCGTTGGAGTGCCGCGCGTTGCGCAGCCACAGGTCCTTGGCGAGCAGTGCCTCCAACTGCACCGAGACGAAGCGCATCTTGGAGGCGAGCTGCATGGACAGCTTCCGCAGATGCTTCATGTGGCTGACCGCGTCCGGGTTGAGGACGACGACGGCCTCGCCGAAGAGCATCCCGTTCTTGGTGCCGCCGTACGAGAGGACGTCCACGCCGACGGCATTGGTGAACGCGCGCATCGGCACGTTCAGCGACGCCGCGGCGTTGGCTATCCGGGCCCCGTCGAGGTGGACCTTCATGCCGTGCCCGTGGGCGTGGTCGACGATCGCGCGGATCTCGTCCACCGTGTAGACGGTGCCCAGCTCGGTGTTCTGGGTGATCGAGACGACCTGCGGCATGGCGCGGTGCTCGTCTTCCCAGCCCCACGCCTGCCGGTCGATCAGCTCGGGCGTGAGCTTGCCGTCCGGCGTCGGCACGGTCAGCAGCTTGAGGCCGCCCATCCGCTCCGGCGCACCACCCTCGTCCACGTTGATGTGCGCGGTCTCGGCACAGATCACCGCGCCCCAGCGGTCGGTGAGGGCCTGGAGTGCGACGACGTTGGCTCCCGTGCCGTTGAAGACCGGGAAGGTCTCGGCGGAGGAACCGAAGTGGCTGTGCATGACCCGCTGGAGATGGTCCGTGTACGCGTCCTCGCCGTAGGAGACCTGGTGGCCGCCGTTGGCCAGGGCGAGGGCGGCCATCACCTCCGGGTGCGCGCCCGCGTAGTTGTCGCTGGCAAAGCCCCGGACACCGGGGTCGTGATGCCGACGGGCATCCGTGGTCACGGTCTTCGACGGGATCACGGCTTGGGGGTCAGCCACAGACGCTGTCCATTCACTTCCGCGGCGGGCCGGTCCCAGACTCCGGCAATGGCCTCGGCCAGTTCCTTGACGTCCGTGAAGCCCGCGAACTTCGCATTGGGGCGCTCGGCGCGCATCGCGTCGTGCACCAGTGCCTTGATGATCAGGATGGCAGCCGCGGCGCGCGGGCCCTCCTCGCCCCCAGCCTTGCGGAAGGCATCGGCCAGCGCCAGGGTCCAGGCCTCGGCGGCCGCCTTCGAGGCGGCGTACGCGGCGTTGCCCTCGGTGGGCTTGGCCGCACCCGACTGACTGACGAGGACGAAGCGGCCCTTGTTGCTGCGCTGCAGCGCCTCATGGAAGGCGAGGGAGGTGTGCTGGACCGTGCGGATCAGCAGCTTCTCCAGCAGATTCCAGTCGGCGAGGTCCGTCTCGGCGAAGGTCGCGCTGCCGCGCCAGCCGCCGACGAGATGGACCAGACCGTCGATCCGGCCGAACTCCTTCTCGGTCTGGGTGGCCCAGTCGCGAGTGGCGTTCAGGTCGAGCAGGTCGACCGTGTCGCCGGTGACGGTCGCGCCGCCGTGCGCGTAGCGAGCGTCGTCGACCGCAGCGGCGAGCCGCTCGGTGTCCGCGTCCGAGGCCACGACGATCGCCCCGGCCTCGGCCAGCCGCAGCAGGGTGGCACGGCCGGCGGGGCCGGCGGCACCCGCCACCGCGATCACGGCTCCGTCCAGCACTCCGTTGCCGTTCGAGTTCATTTTGGTGGTCTCCTCCGTGCGAGAGCTCACGCGGCGGCTCCCGCGGTGATCCCCTTGGTGGAGGCGATCACATCTTTGAGCTTCTTCGAGAGCGCCTCATAGAACATGCTGAGCGGAAACTCGTCCGGAAGCACGTCGTCCACCAGCTTGCGCGGGGGCTGGCTGAGGTCCAGGGCGTCAGGGCCCTTCGCCCAGCGGGAGCCGGGGTGCGGGGCGAGGTAGGTGGAGACCAGGTCGTACGCCTTGAACCAGTGGACGAGCTTCGGGCGGTCGATGCCGTCCCGGTACAGCGTCTCGATCTCGGCGCAGAGCTCGTTGGTGACCCGCGGGGCCCGCTCCCAGTCGATCTTCAGCTGGTTGTCCGTCCAACGCAGGACGTCGTGCTTGTGGAGGTACGCGAAGAGCAGCTGGCCGCCGAGGCCGTCGTAGTTGCGCACACGGTCGCCGCTGACCGGGAAGCGGAACATCCGGTCGAACAGCACCGCGTACTGGACGTCGCGGCCGTGCTGGTTGCCCTCGGCCTCCAGCTTCACGGCCTCCTTGAAGGCGGTGAGGTCGCAGCGCAGCTCCTCCAGGCCGTACATCCAGAACGGCTGGCGCTGCTTGATCATGAACGGGTCGAACGGCAGGTCACCGTGGCTGTGGGTGCGGTCGTGGATCATGTCCCAGAGGACGAAGGCCTTCTCGCAGCGCTCCTGGTCGTGGACCATCGCGGCGATGTCCTCGGGCAGTTCGACGCCGAGGATGTCCACGGCCGCGTCCGTGACGCGGCGGAAACGGGCGGCCTCGCGGTCGCAGAAGATGCCGCCCCAGCTGAACCGCTCGGGCGCCTCGCGCACGGCTATGGTCTCGGGGAACAGCACGGCCGAGTTGGTGTCGTACCCGGCGGTGAAGTCCTCGAAGGTGATGCCGCAGAAGAGCGGGTTGTCGTAGCGGGTGGCCTCCAGCTCGGCGAGCCACTCCGGCCAGACCATGCGCAGCACGACCGCCTCGAAGTTGCGGTCGGGGTTGCCGTTCTGCGTGTACATCGGGAAGACGACCAGGTGCTGGAGACCGTCCCTGCGGTCCGCCGCGGGCTGGAAGGCGAGCAGCGAGTCCAGGAAGTCCGGCGCCTCGAAGCCGCCGTCCGCCCACTTCTGCAGGTCGGCGACGACCGCGCGGTGGTACGCCTCGTCGTGCGGGAGCAGCGGCGAGAGTTCCTCGATGGCCGCGGTCAGGCGCTTGACCTCGAATTCGGCGGTGGCACGCACCGGGGCGCCGTCGGCGTCGAAGTCGATCGAGCCGTCCTTGGACTGCCAGGGCCTGATTGCTTCGACGGCATCCTTGAGTGTCCGCCAAGCCGGGTGCTCGACCACCCGCGCGGCAGTAGCTGTAGCGCTGCCGGCAGCGTCCTGCACAAGAATTTCCGTCATGTCACTTCCTCCACGGGAGAACCTCGCGTCAGGACACCGTATCCATGCGTCGTTCTTCCATACAAGTGTGACCTTGGGAAATTATCCTGTCGCACCCCCGTGGTCACCGAAGATTTTGCTGTCGGGTGCAGACGTCGAGGCGATGGCTTCGGCCAGCCCGTGCAGAGCGCGCCGGGAGGCCTCGAGCACCGCGGCCAGCGCCAGAAAGCCGTGGAACATCCCGGGGAAGTGTCCTTCGGTGACCGCCACCCCCGCATCCCGGAGCCGTGCCGCGTACGCCCGCCCCTCGTCGCAGAGCGGATCGCAGCCGGCCGTGACGATGTACGCCGGCGGCAGGCCCTCCAGGCGGGCACGCAGCGGTGAGGCCAGCGGATCGGCGGGGTCGCCCTCCGGCCCCAGGTACTGCGCCCAGAACCACTCCATGTGCGCGGCGGTGAGGTAGTAGCCGTGTGCGTTGGTCCGGTACGAACCGGTGTCCATCGCCGCGTCGGTGGCCGGGTACACCAGCGCCTGGAGGGCGATGGCCGGCCCGCCGCGGTCCCGGGCGAGCAGGGCGCCTGCGGCGGCGAGGGTGCCTCCCGAGCTGTCGCCCGCGACGACGAGCGCCGCCGGGTCGCCGCCGAGCTCCCCGATGTGGTCCGCCGCCCAGACGAGGGCCGCGTACGCGTCTTCCAGCGGCGCGGGGAAGCGCGCCTCGGGGGCGAGGCGCTGGTCGACGGAGACGACGACCGCCGAGGCGGCACGGCAGAGGGTGCGGCAGGTCCGTTCGTAGGTGTCCAGGCCGCACAGGGTGAAGCCGCCGCCGTGGAGAAAGACCACGGTCGGCCGGGGCCGCTTGCCGCCTTCCGGCTCGTAGATCCGTACCGCCAGGTCCAGGTCCCCCGCGGGCCCCGGGATCGTACGGTCACGGACCCGGCCCACCGGCGGGAGCGGGTCCGGCGGGGCCGGGGCGGCGGAGAGGATCCGCCGGGCCTCGGCCGCGTCGGTGACCGCTCCCCCGACATCGGGGAAGACCGCGCTCATCGCGTCCACGTACGGGCGGGCCTCGGGCGCGAGGCGGCCGGTCTCCCTGGCGGTCACCGGCTCCCCCTCCCCGCGAAGTGCGGGATGACCTTCTCGCCCCACTGTCGCAGCGTCTCCAGACAGGCCTCCTGCGGCACGGTCCCCATCTGGATCAGGCACATGATCTCGTCGGCGCCCGCGTCACGCAGCCGCTCCACATAGGCGATGGCGTCGTCGGCGGTGCCGTAGGCGTGATCGGCGTTGAAGGTGGCGGTGGCCGTCGGGCGCACGGGGATCCGGTGCTCGTGCAGCCGGGCGACGACCTGCTCCGCAGCGCTGCGCATCGCCACCGCCTCGTCCGCTCCGTCGACGACCGCCTCGTCGGGTATGCCCGCGCCGCCGTACCAGTGGCCGATGGACTGGGCGAAGAACCGCTGGCCGCGGATGCCGATGCGCCGCGCCTGCGCCCGGTCGTCCAGGACGATCGTCGGACACAGCACCGAGAAGTGGTCGTTGACGACGGTGGAGACGAAGCGGGAGCCGTCGCGGGCGGCGACGGCGCTGTCGTACGCGGCCCGCATCTGCGCGATGGAAGCGGGCCCGGCGAAACCCATCACCAGGGCCCCGATACCGAGGTCGGCGGCCTGGGTCAGGGTCTCCGTGCGGCTGCAGGCGAGGAAGAGCGGCGGATGGGGGGCCTGGCGCGGACGGGGCAGGATCGGATGCGGATCGATCCTGAGCAACTCGCCGTGGTACTCGAGCTCGTCCTGCTGCCATGCCTTGCCGATGATCCGCAGCGCCTCCTCCACCTCCTGCGTCGTACGGCCCTTGTCGACGCCGCACAACGAGGTCTCCTGGTCGGTGCCGCCGCGTCCGGCACCCAGGTCGAGCCGACCCCCGGAGAGCAGATCGAGCATCGCGGCGCGCTCGGCCACCCGGACGGGGTGGTTGAAGTTGAAGGGCATGCAGACGACGCCATGACCGATGCGGATGGTCGTGGTCCGCGCCGCCACCCAGGTGAGGAAGATCTCCGGGGCGCTCATGTGCGCGTACCACTTGAGGGAGTGGTGTTCGACGGCCCAGATGCGGTCGAAGCCCATCTCCTCGGCGAGGACTGCCTGTTCGACACAGTCACGGATGACCTGATGCTCGCGCTCGACGGTCGGATCGGCGAGCTGGGCCTCGAAGATGACGGAGAACTGCACGGCGGTGCCTCCAAGGGGTTGCGTCCTGCGCCCTGCCGTTACTTCAATTCGTCATATGACTAATCGTCAGATGCCGAAGAAGCAAGAGATGCGACGGCACGGATCCGCAGCGGAACTCCCGGCAACGGCCTGGGCGGTGCTCGGGCTGCTCTCCTTCCCCGGTGAGCGCACCGGCTACGAGCTGAAGAAGTGGGCGGACGCCTCACTGCGCTTCTTCTACTGGTCACCCGCGATCAGCCAGATCTACGCGGAGCTGCGCCGGCTCGAGGGCCTCGGATACGTCACCTCGCAGCGCTCGGGCCCTGAGGAGCCCCGCGCCAAGAGGCGGTACGCGATCAGCGATGCGGGCCGCTCCGCGCTCGCGGCATGGGCCGGGGGCGACGGGGACGCGGGGGCGCCCGTCCTCAAGCACCCCCTGGTGCTGCGGGTCTGGCTGGGCCATCTGGCCGCGCCGGAGCGGCTGCGGGAGCTCGTCGAGGAGCACGTCCGGCGAACGCAGGCCGAGCTGAGGGAGGTACGGGATGCGCTCGCCCGTGCCGAGGGTGTCGCGGAGTGGGCCCATCCGCAGGTGGCCCTGCGCTGGAGCGAGCGTCAGCAGCTCGCCGAGCTCGACCTCGCACAGGCGCTGCTGAGCGATCTGGACCGGCTGCGTCAAGACCGGGGTGACACGCCCACGCATGAGTGACCCGAGACGTCACGCCGTCGCCGGAACCTCCCGTTCCCGCACGCTCCTCAGCTTGTGCACGACCGGTTACGCCGTCGACGAGGGCCATTAGGCTGCCGCAGTGCCGCGTGGGGCACCAGCGCCGCGCGGGAGCCGCATAGGCGACCCGGTCCGAAAACATCGACGGAAGCGAGAAGATCTTGAGTTTCCTCACCATCGGTCATCGCGGGGTCATGGGTGTCGAACCGGAGAACACCCTCCGTTCCTTCGTCCAAGCCGAACGGGCGGGTATGGACGCCATCGAGCTGGACCTCCATCTGAGCAAGGACGGCTCGCTGGTCGTCATGCACGACGCCGAGGTGGACCGGACGACCGACGGCACCGGACCGATCGCCGAGAAGACCCTCGCCGAGCTGCGGGAGCTCGATGCCGGTCAGGGCGAGCGCATCCCGGTCTTCGAGGAGGTCCTGGACGCCGTGAGCGCCCCGCTCCAGGCGGAGATCAAGGATGTCGCGGCGGCGCGGGCGCTCGCCGATGTGATGCTCAAGCGGGATCTGGTGGGCCGGGTCGAGGTGTCGTCGTTCCAGGACGAGGCGATCGCGGCGATCGCCTCGCTGGTGCCGGGGGTACGGACGGCGCTGGTCGCCAGCCGCTGGGACAGTGATGTCGTGGATCGCGCACGGGCGGTGGGCGCCGCCACGCTCGCGCTGAACATCCGCAGACTGACCCTGGAGACCGTGGAGCACGCACACGGCGAGGGCCTCAAGGTCATCGCCTGGGTCGTCAACACCCAGGATCATCTGCGACTGGTGCGCGCCCTCGAACTCGACGGCGCGACCACGGACTTCCCCGAGATCCGGCGCACCGGCCGCTTCACGGCCTGACCCCGGACCCGGGCCCTGTGCGGCCGGACGTGCCGGGCCTTCGAAGACCGCCCGGACAGGCCGCCCGGACAGGCCCTACTGCGGAAGCGGCTTCACCAGCAGCTCGAACTGCAGGTCGTCACGCTGCGGAATGCCGAAGCGCTCGTCGCCGTACGGGAACGGCGTCATCATTCCCGTACGGCGGTAGCCGCGCCGCTCGTACCAGGCGATGAGCTCGTCGCGCACCGAGATGACGGTCATGTGCATCTCACGTACGCCCCATGTCTCGTGCGCGATGCGCTCGGCCTCGGTGATGATCTGCCGGCCGAGGCCGCCGCCCTGGAGTCCGGGGCGGACGGCGAACATGCCGAAGTACGCCGCATCGCCGCGGTGTTCGAGCTGGCAGCACGCGACGATCTCGCCGTCGCGCAGCACCGCGAGGAGCCGGCTGCCGGACCCGGTGATGACCTGGCGGACGCCCTCCGGGTCGGTCCGCTGCCCGTCCAGGATGTCCGCCTCCGTGGTCCAGCCGGTCCGGCTGGAGTCCCCGCGGTAGGCCGACTCGATCAGCTCGACGAGCGCGGGCACATCGGCTTCGATCGCGTCGCGGAAGGACAGCTGGGCCTGGCCCTGGGGCGGGGCGGTCTCCATGGTGCGGGTCTCCGTTCTCCTCGTACACGCCGAAACGCGCGGTCCGCACGAGCCTAACGCGGGCGCCTCGGCGGTCTACCGTGATGACCATGATGCACGTGCTGAGCAGCCGCATCCTTCTGCGGCCGACCGACCCCGAGCGGTCCCGGCGGTTCTACGAGGACGTCCTCGGCCTGCAGATCTACCGCGAGTTCGGCACCGGGCCGGACCGCGGGACGGTCTACTTCCTGGGCGGCGGATTCCTGGAGCTCTCCGGACGTTCGGACACTCCACCCGCTCCCGGTCTCGCACTGTGGCTCCAGGTGTCCGACGCGAAGGCGGCGTACGGGCACCTGGTGGCCCGGGGTGCGGCGGTGGAGCGGCCGCCGCAGCGGGAGCCCTGGGGGCTCGTCGAGATGTGGCTGACCGATCCGGACGGGGTCCGTATCGCGGTGGTCGAGGTGCCCGAGGACCATCCGCTGCGCCGCCGGCCCTGAGCCGAAGGGGCGCGACGCACACGGAAGGACCCCCACAGCGAACCGGGCATCGAGGACCGCCCCGAGCGCCCTGTGTACGCCTGTGCGCTCGTATGCGCCGCACCGGTTGCGGGCATCACCCTCCCGACACCGATGAGCGGGGAGGTGCTCGGTGCACGGACCGGCGACGGCGGGCTGGCTGCTCGTGGCACTGTGCGCGGCGTCCGGCGCGTACTGCCTCCTGCGGATGCGCAGCTGTGCCGGTGAGGAGCGCAGGACGGCGGGCGGCGAGGCGGTGATGGGGTTCGGGATGGCCGCGATGGCCGTACCCGCCGCCGTTGTTCCCCCGCCGTCGTGGGCCTGGCTCGTGTACGCCGCGGTGTTCGGCGTGGCGGGGCTGCGTGCCCTGCGGAGTGTCCGGCCCTCGCCGGGCGGCGCGCATCATCTGCATCATCTGGTCGGTTCGATGGCCATGGTGTACATGGCCGTGGCGATGTCTCCGGCCGCGGCCGGGGCGCACGGCGGACACGCGGGTCCGGGCGGAGTGCCGTTCCTGACAGGCGCGTTGCTCGTCTACTTCACGGTGTTCGTGCTGCGTGCGGGTGCCCGGCTGGCGCCCGTGGCCGTGCCCGCGGGCGGTGGGGCCGTGGCCTGGGGCGCACGGCCCGAGCTGGCGCTGGCCTGCCGGGTGTCCATGGGCGTCGCCATGGTCGCCATGCTGCTCACCGTCTGAGACCCGGCGTGGTGAAACGGTGGCGTACGTCACTTGCCGCGCTCGGCCATACCCGGGAGTAGCCCCGCGCTCATAGGCTGGCCGACATGATGGTCTCCCTCGCGCTGCTCTCGCTCGGCGCACTGGCCGCCGTCGTGGCCCCGCGGCTGATGTCGCGGACCGACTGGCCGGAGCGCGAGCCTGTGGTGGCGTTGTGGGTGTGGCAGTGCGTGGTGGCGGCGGTGCTGCTGAGCTTCGCCCTTTCCATGATCTTCAGCGCGGCGGTGGCCTGGCAGGCGGTTCGGGGCCATGTGTTCGCGCCTGCGCCGCACGCTGTGGTGGAGGCGTACGCGCTGGGCGCGGGCGGGCCGTGGTCGGCGGCGCTGGCCGTGGTGCTGGCGTGCGGCGGGCTGTGGACCGGCGCGATGCTCACCCAGGAGATCCGCCGGGCGCACGTACGGCGCAAGCGGCGCCGGGCCGAACTCCTCGTGCGCTCCCCCGTGTTGCCGGGTGAGGACCCGGGCAGCGATCCGCTGGTCGTCCTGGAGGGTGAACGTCCCGGCGCGTGGTGGCTGCCGGGCGCGGCGCCCCAGCTCGTCATCACCACCGCCGCACTGCGTCGCCTGAAGGGCCGTCAGCTCGATGCGGTGCTCGCCCATGAGCAGGGGCACGCACGGGCGCGTCACGACTGGCTGCTGCACTGCTCGGCGGCGCTCGCCACCGGCTTTCCGCAGGTGCCGGTCTTCGCGGCGTTCCGCAACGAGATGCACCGGCTGGTGGAGCTGGCCGCGGACGACGTGGCCTCGCGCCGCTTCGGCCGGCTGACCATCGCGCTCGCCCTGGTCGAACTCAACGAGCACCGCGGCGTGTTCGGGCCGTGCCCGGCTCCGGACGCGCAGCTGCCGCAGCGGGTGCACCGGCTGCTGGCGCCGGTGCCCAGGCTTCCCGCCGGCCGCAGGCTGCGGCTGACCGCGGCGGCGGCGCTGGTCCCCGTCGTACCTCTGCTGGTGGCATTCGTGCCCGGTCTGCGCGCCCTGGGATAGCCCGCCGCGGCGAACGTCGGCAAGATCTCCCCATGGGTTCCCCCACTCCGGCTTCGCGGCCGCGCACTCCCGTACCCGCCCCCGCCCGCACCGCTGCGGTGACCGCCGTCCTCTCGGTGCTGCTGCTGGTGATGGTCGCCGTGGGCTGGGGACCGTTGCTGTCCTTCGACCGTACGGTCGCCGCGGAACTGCACCGTTCCGCGCTGGCGGAGCCGGGGTTCACGCAGGTCAACCGGGTGTTCAGCGACTGGGTGTGGGACCCGTGGACGATGCGGGCGCTGGGTGCCGCGGCGGTCGTGCTGCTGCTGTGGCGGGGCAGGTGGCTGCTCGCGCTGTGGGTGGCGGCGGCGGGCGCCCTGGGCTCGGCCCTGCAGCAGGGGCTGAAGTCCCTGGTGGGCCGGGAGCGGCCGCACTGGCCGCAGCCCGTGGACTCCGCACACTACGCCGCGTTCCCGTCGGGGCACGCCATGACGGCGACCGTCGTCTGCGGGCTGCTGCTCTGGCTGCTGGGGCGGGCCGGCGTGGGGGCGTGGGTCTGGTGGGCCGCCGCGGTGCTCGGCGCCGTCTCGGTGCTGGGTGTGGGCTTCACCCGGCTCTATCTCGGGGTGCACTGGTTCACCGATGTCGTGGGCGGGTGGCTGCTGGGAGTCTGCCTGGTGGCGCTGACCGTCGTGCTGTACGAGCGCGCGGTCTTGAACCGGGAGCGCTGAGCCCGCGAGGATCGCCGTATGGGGATCAAAGGCGTGCTCTTCGACTTCTCGGGAACGCTCTTCCGGATCGAACCCGTCACGTCCTGGCTGCGCGCCGCCCTGGACGAGACGGGCGTCTCGGTCGGCCAGGAGGATTTCGAGCGGTACGCGCGCGAGCTGGACGCGGCCGGGGCGCTGCCCGGCGGCTCGACCCCGCAGCGGATTCCCGGGGCGCTCGCCGAGCTGTGGTCCACCCGTGACGAGGACGCCGAGCGGCATCGTGATGCCTATGTCGGTCTCGCACGCCGGGTCGAGCTGCCGGATCCGCGGCTGTACGACGCGCTCTACGAGCGGCACAAGACACCGCCCGCGTGGCACCCGTACCCGGACGCGGCCGAGGTGCTCGGCGAGCTGCGGCGCCGCGGGGCGGGCGTCGCCGTGGTCAGCAACATCGGCTGGGATCCGCGGCCGGTCTTCCGGGCGCACGGGCTTGACCCGTTCGTGGAGGCATACGTCCTGTCGTACCGGCACGGTGTCCAGAAACCGGACACACGGCTGTTCCGGGCGGCGTGCGAGGCGCTGGGGCACGATCCGCAGGACGTTCTGATGGTGGGCGACGACCGGCACGCGGACGGTGGCGCGGCGCGGCTGGGCTGTTCCGTGCACTTCGTGGACCATCTGCCGGTGAACGAGCGGCCTGAGGGGCTGCGCCCGGTACTCGGAATGGTCGACCTGTGAATCCGGACCACGGGGACGGACAATGGAGACCAGGGCGAGGAAACACGGACATCCGAAGCCGGACGAACGCACGACAGAGACAGCCGGGCCGGGCGATCCCCCGCGTCGCCCGGTCCGCCCGCACAACGCCGCTGACCAGGCACGCGAGTGCCTTTCAACGGTTCGCGCTGAGTATATTGGCCGAGAGCCAGTCAACGCAGGAGTCAAGCATGTCCCCGCGGAGCGCATCGGTCAATGAAGAGCTCCGTCGGCGTTCCCGGGAGCGTCTGCTGCAGGCGACCGTGGACCTCGTCGGGGAGCGCGGTTACGAGGCGACGACCCTGGCGGACATCGCCGACCGGGCGGGATCGGCACGCGGTCTGGTCTCGTACTACTTCCCCGGCAAGCGGCAACTCTTCCAGTCGGCCGTGCACCGGCTGATGCATCTGACGCTGGAGGAAGCACTGGAGCGCGAGCCGCGCACGGACGACGGCCGCGAGCTGCTGGCCCGTGCGATCGACGCGATTCTCGGGCTCGCGGTGGACCGACCGGTGCTCATGCGCGCCCATATGGCGGGAATTCTGCAGGCCGAGGGGTTCGTGCAGTGCCCGGAGCAGCAGCGGCTGGCGTCCCTGCTGCGCGGCACGGTGGAGCGGTACGGCTCGTCGGACGTGGACGCCGACTATCCGCTGCTGCGCGCACTGCTGATGGGCGCCGTCTTCGCGGTGGCGGTGCCGGGGGCGCCCATGCCACGGACGCGGTTGCGCGCAGAGCTGTTCCAGCGGTACGGGCTGGACTGGGCGCTGGGCTTCC
>NZ_JBSGZO010000148.1:0-17700 GCF_053611045.1 Streptomyces sp. NPDC054841
TTTCCGGTGCCCGCCCGTTGTCGTCATGTGCGTGCCATAAGATCGCACGAACCATCGAACAGGTCGTCGAACGGCTCATCGAGAAGCTCGGGGGGAATGCGTGGGCAAGCGTTCAGCGGGCCGGAAACGACCCCGCTTACTCCTGCTCGGCGCCGCGCTGGTCGCCGTGTCCCTCGGCGCGGGTGCGGCCGTGGCCCACTGGGAGAGGACCGCCGCGGTTCCGCTGTCCGAGGCCCTGCTGCCCGCCGCCCCGGACCTGACGCCCGCTCCCCGGCCGACGCCCCCCGCACCGCCCGCGCCCACAGCCCGCCCCGGCGGCCCGTCCGGCGCCACCGGCGGCAGCAGCAGCGCCGGGGCGGCCCCCGACGCCCCGGTCAGGCCCTCCACCCCACCGCCGCGGAAGCCGACGCCCCCCGCCGACGTGCCCGTATCGGGCGTCGGCACGTTCACCACCGCCCGGTCCTCCGGCAGCCCGGTCGGCTCCGGCCCGCTGCGCCGCTACCGGGTCGAGGTCGAGAACGGTATCGACGTGGTCCCCGGCGCGAGCGTCTCGGCGGCCGAGGCCGCGGCCGAGATCGAGCAGATCCTCGCCCACCCCCGCTCCTGGGCGGCGCACGGCCGGGGCTCCTTCCAGCTGGTCTCCGCCGGCGCCGAGGCCGATTTCGTCATCCGTATCGCCACGCCGGACACCGCCGACGAGCTCTGTCTCGCCGAGGGGCTGAACACCGGCGGCCAGCTGAACTGCGAGACCACCGACGGCGTCGTGGTCAATCTGCGGCGCTGGGTGCTCGGTTCGCCGACGTTCTCCGGGCCGCCCTCCGAGTACCGGCATCTGATCATCAACCACGAGGTCGGTCACGAGATCGGCATCCGGGACCACATGGGCTGCCCGGGCACGGGCGAGCCGGCCCCGGTGATGATGCAGCAGATCAAGGGCCTGAAGGGCTGCGTCTCCAATGCCTGGCCGTACGACAGTGACGGAAGCTACATCACAGGCCCTGCCATCCCTTGAACTGCGGATTATGATGCCCGCAGGGGACCGGAGCTCCGAGACCACCAACGGAAAGGGGCGGACCGCTACCCGGACACCCGTATCAGGAGACAGCGATGTCGCAGTATCCCGATGCCTCCGGAGCCGGTTCGGTCACCCCGAATCTCGACTTCGCGGGCACTACCCCGTACGAGGACTACGTCCAGGCGGACGTCCTCACCCATCTCCAGCACCCCCTCTCCGACGATCCCGGAGAAATGGTCTTCCTGGTCACCACCCAGGTGATGGAGCTGTGGTTCACCGTCATCGTGCATGAGTGGGAGACCGCCTCCCAGGCCCTGCGCCGCGACGATCTGCCCGTCGCGATGGACGCCCTGAAGCGTTCCGTGCGGGAGCTGGACGCGCTGAACGCCTCGTGGCGGCCGCTCGCGCAGCTCACCCCCATGCAGTTCAACGCGTACCGCAGCGCGCTCGGCGAGGGCTCCGGCTTCCAGTCCGCCATGTACCGGCGCATGGAGTTCCTGCTCGGCGAGAAGTCCGCGTCGATGCTGGTCCCGCACCGCGCCGCCCCGCGTGTCCACGCCGAGCTGGAGAAGGCCCTGCAGCAGCCGAGCCTCTACGACGAGGTGCTCCGGCTGCTCGCCCGCCGCGGGCTGCCCGTGCCGGACGCGGTCCTCGACCGTGATCCCTCGCAGCGCTACGAGCCGTCGCCCGAGGTCGAGGCCGTCTGGGCCGCCGTGTACGCCACCGACGACCAGGACAGCGAACTGGTACGGCTCGGCGAGGCGTTGACCGACGTCGGCGAACTGGTGTGGCGCTGGCGCAACGACCATCTCGTCGCCACCCGGCGGGCCATGGGTGCCAAGGCGGGTACCGGCGGCTCGGCGGGCGTCGCCTGGCTGGAGAAGCGGGCCGCCAAGAACGTGTTCCCCGAGCTGTGGACTGCGAGGAGCCATGTCTGACGTGTCGACGGACCTCGCGGAGAAGGCGGCGGCGCTGGACGCCGCGGACGAACTCGCCAAGCAGCGCGAGCTCTTCGCGCTCGACGAGGGCACGGTGTACCTGGACGGGAACTCGCTCGGCGCGCTGCCGCGCCACGTCCCGGACCGGCTGGCCGACGTCATCACCCGGGAGTGGGGCGAGCTGCGCATACGCTCCTGGGGCGAGAGCGGCTGGTGGACCGCGCCCGAGCGGATCGGCGACCGGATCGCGCCGCTCGTCGGCGCGGCACCCGGCCAGATCGTGGTCGGCGACTCGACCAGCGTCAACGTCTTCAAGGCGCTGGTCGCGGCGGTCCGCATGGCCCCGGACGACCGGGAGGAGATCGTCGTCGACGCGACGACCTTTCCCACGGACGGGTACATCGCCGAGTCCGCGGCCCGGCTGACCGGCCGCCGTCTCGAGCCCGTCACCCCGGCGGAGCTGCCCGCCGCGCTCGGCCCGCGCACGGCCGTCGCGCTGGTCAACCACGTCGACTACCGCACCGGCCGGCTGCACGATCTGCCGGCGCTCACCGCGGCCGTGCACGAGGCGGGCGCCCTGGCCGTCTGGGACCTGTGCCACAGCGCGGGCGCGCTGCCCGTCGGGCTCGACGCGCACGGCGTGGACCTGGCGGTCGGCTGTACGTACAAGTATCTGAACGGAGGCCCGGGTTCACCGGCGTATCTGTACGTCGCCGAGCGCCACCAGGACCGGTTCGACTCGCCGCTGCCCGGCTGGAACTCGCACGCGGATCCGTTCGCCATGACTCCTGGGTTCGCGGCGGCGGACGGGGCTCTGCGGGGCCGGGTCGGTACGCCCGACATCCTCTCGATGCTGGCTCTGGAGGCGGCCCTGGACGTGTGGGACGGGGTCGCGGTGGAGAACGTACGGGCCAAGTCGCTCGCCCTGACCGACTTCTTCCTGGAGTGCGTGCAGGCGTACGTACCGGACGGGAGGGTCAGCCCGCTCACGCCGGCGGCGCACGCCGAACGGGGCAGTCAGGTGGCGCTGTCCTGCCCGGACGCGCCCGCCGTCATGGAGGCGCTGATCGCGCGGGGAGTGGTCGGCGATCTGCGCCGCCCCGACGTGCTGCGGTTCGGGTTCACTCCGCTGTATGTCGGATTCGCGGACACCGAGCGCGCGGCACGCGTCCTCGCGGACGTGCTCGCGGAGGTTCCTGCCTCACCGCGCGGCTGATCGCAGGGTGAGGGGGCCAGGCCCGGTCCAGCCGATCGGGCTGGCCCGGGCCTGGTACCGTCCCCGCTGGTCAGGCCAATTCGGCCCCCTCACCGAAAGGTTGGAGCAGCATGCCGGACTCCGCCGCCGCTCGCGACGCCGCCGAGGAAGCCTCGGCCCTGTCGCATCCGGCCGTTGCCCCTGACGCCTCGGCCTCGTACGGCGAACACCCCGACCAGGTCGTCGACTTCTACGCGCCGCGCGACGGCCGGGACCGGGCGCCGCTCGTGGTGGTGCTGCACGGCGGGGCGTGGCGGGGGCCGTACGACCGGCAGCACGTCACGCCGTTCGCGGACTTCCTGGCGCGGCGCGGTTTCGCCGTGGCCAATGTGGAGTACCGCAGGGGCAGCTCGCTGCCCCAGCAGCGGGACGGCGGCGACGCGGCCGGGGAGGGTGGTGGTGCGGTCGCGGGCCGCTGGCCGGAGACGTTCGACGACGTCGCCGCCGCGCTCGACGCGCTGCCCGAGCTGACCCGTACGGCGCTGCCGCAGGCCGACCCGCGTCGGATGGTCGTCACCGGCCACTCGGCGGGCGGTCATCTCGCGCTCTGGGCGGCCGCCCGGCACGTCCTGCCCGCCGACGCGCCGTGGCGGCTGCCGGCACCACCGCTGCTGCGCGGTGTCGTCGCGCTCGCCCCGATCGCGGATCTCGGCCGGGCGGCCGAGCTGTCCGTGTGCGACGGCGCGGTGTACCAGCTGCTCGGCGGGGAGCAGGGGTACGAGGAGCGGGCGGGGCACGCGGACCCGGCGCTGCTGCTGCCCACCGGTATCGCGACGACCGTCGTCCAGGGCCGGGAGGACACCGTCGTCCCCCAGGCCGTCGCCGAGGCGTACGTCGACGCGGCGGCGAAGGCGGGCGAGACGGTCGGGCTCACGCTGCTGGACGACGTCGGCCACTTCCCGCTGATCGATCCGGCGGCGGACGCGTGCGCGGTGGTGGCGGAGGAGATCGCCCAGCTCGCCTGGTGAGGCGACTGGGGCTCCGCTCCGGCCCCGGTTCAAGAACGCATCAGCCTTGCGGACAGGAACTGACCGCAAGGCTCCCTACGGTCGTTCCCATGACGAACACCCAGAAGGTCCTTGTCACCGGAGCCACCGGAACCGTCGGCCGCCAGGTCGTCGCCGAGCTGCTGGACCGCGGCCACGCGGTCCGCGCCCTCACCCGGGACGCCACCAAGGCCGCGTTCCCCGACGGCGTGGAGGTCTTCCAGGGCGACCTCACCGATCCCGCGAGCGTGGTCCCCGCCCTGGAAGGGGTCACCGGCCTGCATCTGATCACCTTCGGCGGGGCGTACTTCGCCCCGCTGGAGACCGGGCCGCAGATCCTCCGGCAGGCTCGCGCGGCCGGCGTCCGCCGGGTCACCGTGCTGCACGGCGGCGGGCCGTCCCCGCTGGAGGATGCCGTACGCGCCGAAGACGGCCTGGACTGGACGGTGCTCATGCCGGTCGAGTTCATGGGCAACGCCCTGGAGTGGGCGGGCGGCGTCCTGGCCTCGGGCGAGGTCCGCGAGCCGTTCACCGGCCGGCTCAGCGCCATGGTCCACGAAGGTGACATCGGGGCCGTCGCCGCGGTCGCGCTCACCGAGGAGGGTCATGGAGGCCGGGAGTACGTGATCACCGGCCCGGAGCTGCTCACCGTGGCCGACAAGGTGTCGACCCTCGCGGCCGCCCGGGGCAAGGACATCGCGCTCGTCGAGCTGACCCCCGAGCAGGCCGTCGAGCAGTGGCGTGCGGCGGGCCACCCCGAGGACGTGATCGGCTTCCTGCTGGAGGCGTACGGGAACACCCCGGAGGTGGGCCGCACCGTCGCCGGCACCGTGGAGAAGATCACCGGCCGCCCGGCCCGTACCTTCGCCCAGTGGGCGGCGGAGCACGCGGACGCGTTCCGCGGGTAGTACCTGGGACGGACGTGGAAGTATCCGCATCACAGGTGACGACCGCGTCCGCCCGCCCCCGTACCTTGGCTGACGTGACAGATTCGCAGACCACGCAGCGCATACCGCGCTCACCGCGCACCGATGCCGAGAGCCGCAGCCCCGAGTTCCGCCTGGCCATGGGCGCGCTCGGTGGTCTGCGGCAGGAACTCTTCCACGGCGCTTTCGCCTACCGTCCGCTGGCGCCGCTGGCGGCCGACGGGAGGGTGATCCGCCGGCTGCCGCGGCGGATACGCCGGTACGCGATCTGGACGCCGCACGCGGTCGTCGCGGGCGTCGCCCTGCTGGTGCTGTTCGGGGGTGCGACCACGTACGGGGGATACGGTCTCGCCGCGGTCGTCGTCGCGGCGGTCCCCACGGCCGCGGTGCTGATGACACTGGTCCGCCCGGTGCTGGCGTTCTGGGCCTCGCTCGCCGCCACGCTCTTCGTCTCGGTCATTGCCAACCCGTGGGACGACTGGCCCTGGTCGGGCGTCACGTTCGCCTCGCACGTCGCCGTCCTCGTCTTCGTCGCATTGCGCACCCGGCCGCGCACCGCCGTGTTGATGTGGCTGCTGACGGGGGCGTACGGATTCGTCGCCGAGAGCGTTCTGAGGCGGGGGTACGAAAGCGGCACCACCGGTCCCCTGCTGGTCTTCTCGGCCGTCGTGCTGCTGGTGGTGGCCCTGGTCCAGGTCCGCCGCGAGGCGCGACAGGAGGTCGCCGTCCAGCAGAGCGTCACCGCCGTCGAGCGCGACCGCCGCACGCTGCTGGAGGAGCGCACCACCATCGCTCGCGAGCTGCACGACGTGGTCGCCCACCACATGTCGGTCGTCGCGATCCAGGCGGAGGCCGCGCCGTACCGGGTGGAGAACCCGCCGCCGGAGCTGGAGCAGGCCTTCGCCACGATCCGCGAGAACGCGGTGGCGGCGCTCACCGAACTGCGCCGTGTCCTCGGCGTCGTACGGGCGGAGGACTACGAGGCGCCGGACGCGCCGCAGCCGACGCTCGCCGACCTCGACGGGCTCGTCGGCAACGTCCGCGACGCGGGCCTCGACGTCGATCTCGCGATCATGGGCGCGGTGCGCCAACTTCCGCAGGGCGTCGAGCTGTCGGCGTACCGGATCATCCAGGAGGCGCTGAGCAACGCGCTGCGCCACGCACCCGGCGCGCCCGCCAAGGTCGAGGTCTCGTACGTCCTCGGCGGCCTGGGCCTGCGGATCGTCAACGGCCCGGCGCGGGGCCTGGTGAAGCCCTCGCCCGGTGCGGGTCACGGCATCACCGGCATGCGGGAGCGGGTGACGATGCTGAACGGCGAGATGACCGCCGAGCCGACGGAGGACGGCGGCTACGAGGTCGCCGCGTTCCTCCCCGTCGCGAAGGACGAGACCGCATGACCATCCGGGTCCTGATCGTCGACGACCAGATGATGGTCCGCGAGGGCTTCTCCGTCCTGCTGAACGCCATGCCCGACATCGAGGTCGTCGGCGAGGCGGTCAACGGGCGTGAGGCGATCGCGCAGGTCGCCGCCCTGCACCCGGACGTCGTCCTGATGGACATCCGGATGCCCGAGCTCAACGGCATCGAGGCGACCCGCGAGATCGTCGCGGCCGACGCCGACGCGAAGGTGCTGGTCCTGACGACCTTCGACCTCGACGAGTACGTGTACCAGGCGCTGCGCGCCGGGGCCTCCGGCTTCCTGCTCAAGGACGCGTCGGCGCGGCAGCTCGCCGACGGGGTACGGGTGGTGGCGGCGGGCGAGGCGCTCCTCGCACCGACGGTCACACGCCGCCTGATCACCGAGTTCTCCCGTATCTCCGCGGCCCCGCGGCCCCCGGCACTGGCGCAGATCGGCGATCTGACCGAGCGCGAGACGGAGGTCCTGGTCCTCATCGCGCAGGGCCTGTCGAACGCGGAGATCGCCTCCCACCTCGTAGTCGCCGAGTCCACGATCAAGACGCACGTCAGCCGCATCCTGGTGAAGCTGGGGCTGCGGGACCGTACGCAGGCGGCGGTGTTCGCGTACGAGGCGAGGCTGGTCACGCCGGGGTAGCCGGGCTAGCGTCCGCACATGGCCGAACTCTTCCAGCCCTGGTCGCCCGCCTTCGTCGCCGACCCGTACCCCGCGTACGCGGAGCTGCGCGCCCGGGGCCGGGTGCACTGGTTCGAACCGACGCGGCAGTGGCTGGTGCCGCACCACGCCGATGTGTCGGCGCTGCTGCGGGACCGCCGTCTGGGCCGTACCTACCTGCACCGATTCACGCACGAGGAGTTCGGGCGGACGCCCCCGCCGGCCGCGCACGAGCCGTTCCACACGCTCAACGACAACGGTCTGCTCGATCTCGAGGCGCCGGACCACACCCGGATCCGGCGGCTGGTGACGAAGGCCTTCACGCCGCGTACGGTCGAGGCGCTCACGCCGACCGTGCGGCGGCTCGCGGCCGGGCTGGTGGGCGAGCTGGTGAAGGCGGGCGGCGGCGATCTCCTCGCGGACGTCGCCGAGCCACTGCCGGTGGCCGTGATCGCGGAGATGCTGGGGATTCCGGAGGCGGACCGGGGTCTGCTGCGGCCCTGGTCGGCGGACATCTGCGGGATGTACGAGCTGAACCCGTCGGAGGAGACCGCGGCCCGGGCCGTCCGCGCGTCGCTCGAATTCTCGGCGTATCTGCGGGAGTTGATCGCCGAGCGGCGCAAGGCCCCGGGCGAGGATCTGATCTCCGCGCTGATCTCCGCGTACGAGGAGGGCGACAGGCTCAGCGAGCAGGAGATGATCTCCACGTGTGTGCTGCTGCTGAACGCCGGCCATGAGGCGACCGTCAACACCACCGCGAACGGCTGGTGGACGCTGTTGCGCCACCCCGAGCAGCTCGCCGCCCTCCGTGCCGACCACACGATGCTGTCCACAGCTGTGGAAGAACTGATGCGGTACGACACCCCGCTGCAGATGTTCGAGCGCTGGGTCCTCGACGACATCGAGATCGGCGGCACCGTCGTCCCGCGCGGCTCGGAACTGGCCCTCCTCTTCGGCTCCGCCAACCGCGACCCGGCCCGCTTCGAGCGCCCCGACGAGCTGGACCTGTCCCGCCCCGACAACCCGCACATCACCTTCGGCGCGGGCATCCACTACTGCCTGGGTGCTCCGCTCGCCCGCATCGAGCTGGCGGCGTCTTTCGGGGAACTGCTGCGCGAGGCACCGACGATGCGGTTGGCGGCGGAGCCGGAGTGGAGGCCGGGGTATGTGATCCGGGGGGTGCGGGAGCTGCGCGTGGAGCTGTGACGGGGCACCGCCCCGGACCCCGCGCCTCGATCTCCCCCTACGCCCTGCGGGCGTGGGGGCCTCGGCGCGGCTTGAAGACCAAGCCCGTCCGGGGGTCCCCAGGCGAAGCTCTGGGGGAGATCGAGGACACGGCTGAAGGCCGTACGGGGTCGGGGAGTGTGCCCCCGGAACCCGCCGCGGGTGCGCCGTGGTCAGGTTGTCAGGTCACGGCGCCGCAGGCCCGCCAGGCCCGCTGTCGCCAGGGCGGCGGTCGGCGTCGTCAGCATCAGCACCGGTGCCCGGCGCATCTCAGGACCCGGCGGCGACGGCCGGACCCTGCCGGGGGTGCGTCGTGGTCAGGTTGTCAGGTCACGGCGCCGCAGGCCTGCCAGGCCCGCTGTCGCCAGGGCGGCGGCCAGCGTCGTCAGCATCAGCACCGGTGCCCAGCGCATCTCAGGACCCGGCAGCGACGGCAGGTGCTCGAACGGCGACAGGTTCAGCACCGCCTGCGGCAGGTCCAGCGCCGGGCCGATCCACCCGAGCCCCAGGGACAGGCCCGTCGCCGCCCACGCGGCCACCACCGCCTTCGGGAAGGCGCCGTGCAGCAGCACCGCGACACCCCCCAGCGTCCAGATCGCCGGGAGCTGCACCAGGCAGGCGCCCAGGACCGGGCCGAGGTCCTGCCCGTACCCGATGGCCAGACCCGCACCGGCGAGCAGCATCATCAGCGCGGCCCCGCCGAAGGCGATGAGCAGATGGCCCGCCGCCCACCGCACGCGTCCCACCGCGGCGGCCAGCAGCGGCTCGGCGCGCTGCCCGGTCTCCTCGCCGTGCAGCCGCAGCACCGACTGCACGATGTACAGCGCGGTCACCATGCCGAGCATGCCGACCATGCCCGCGAGGAAGGCGTTGGTGAGTCCCGACTGCCCGCCCATCCGCTCGACGATCTCGCGGGTCCGCTCGGAGCCGCCGACCAGTTCGGTCGCGCCTTCGGTCATCGCGCCGAACATGATGCCGGTGGCCAGCAGGCCGATGCCCCAGCCGAGCACGCTGCCGCGCTGCAGCCGCCAGGCGAGGCCGCCGGCCGTGGTGATGCGCCCGGCGGCGGGACCCGGGCGGGTCGGCAGGAAGCTCATGCCGATGTCACGCCGCCCGGCCAGGCCGAACGCCACGGCGCCCTGCACCACGACCGCCCCGGCGAACAGCAGCAGGATCCACCAGCGTTCGTCGGCGAAGGAGCGCACGTTCTCGGCCCAGCCGACCGGCGACAGCCAGGTCAGCACGGACGAGCCGTCGTCGGTCCCGGCGTCGCCCGCGGCCCGCAGCACGAAAGCGAACCCGAGCACGGCGGCGGTCAGGCCCTTGGCCAGCCGCGCGCTCTCGGTGAGCTGCGCGACGATCCCTGCCATGGTGGCGAAGAGCATGCCGGCGCCACCGATGGCGAGCCCGAGCGCCAGCGCGCCGGCTCCTCCTTCACCCCGCAGACCGGCCGCGACGACCAGTGCCAGCGCCGCGTCGGCGATGAGCGCGGTGAGCAGCGCCGCGGTCAGGGGGGCGCGTCGCCCCACCACCGCCGAGGACAGGAGCTCCTGACGCCCCGTCTCCTCCTCCTCGCGGGTGTGCCGGATCACGATGATCAGGCTCATGATGCCGGCCAGCAGCGCGCCGAAGGTGACGTAGCGCCAGGCGACGATGCCGCCGACCGAGTCGCTGAAGGCCGGACCGTACACGGCGCGCAGCGAGCCGTTGCCGGCCATGGTGCTGACGACTTCGGCCCGGTCGGCGGCGGTGGCGTAGAGGGTCTTGAGTGAGCTCGGGGCGCCGGCGATGACGCCGCCGGTCACGAGCACCCAGACGGGCAGCATGATCCGGTCGCGGCGCAGCGCGAGCCGCAGGAGCGCCCCCGTGCCGGCCAGCGGTCGTGAGCCGCCGGTCCGCCGGGTGAACGCCGCGGTCCGTGCGACGGCGGTCATCGTGACATCGCCTCTTCCGCGCCTTCCGCGCCTTCCGCGCGTACGTCGTCCTGGTAGTGGCGGAGGAACAGCTCCTCCAGGGTGGGCGGGGTGCTGGTCAGCGACCGCACGCCCGACTCGGACAGCGTCTTCAGGACTGCGTCCAGCTTGTCCGTGTCGACCTGGAGCCTGACGCGCTTGCCCTGGACGGTGAGGTCGTGCACGCCGGGCAGATGGGCGAGCCCGTTGGGCGCGCCCGCGAGCTCGGCGCTCACGCTCGTACGGGTCAGATGGCGCAGATCGGCGAGCGAGCCGGTCTCCACGGTGACGCCCTTGCGGATGATGCTGACCCGGTCGCACAGCGCCTCGACCTCGCTCAGCACATGGCTGGAGAGCAGGACGGTCCGGCCGCGGTCGCGCTCCTCGGCGACGCACTGCTGGAAGACCTCCTCCATCAGCGGGTCGAGTCCGCTCGTCGGCTCGTCGAGGATGAGCAGTTGGACATCGGACGCGAAGGCGGCGACCAGGGCGACCTTCTGCCGGTTCCCCTTGGAGTACGTACGTCCCTTCTTGGTGGGGTCCAGCTCGAACCGCTCGATCAGCCGGTTCCGCCGCTGTTTGTCCAGTCCTCCGCGGAGCCGGCCGTAGAGGTCGATGACCTCGCCGCCGGAGAGATTGCGCCAGAGGGTCACGTCGCCGGGGACGTACGCGATCTGCCGGTGCAGCTCGACCGAGTCCTTCCAGGGATCCTTGCCGAGCAGCTGGGCGGCGCCGGAGTCGGCGCGCAGCAGGCCCAGCAGGACCCGGATGGTGGTGGACTTCCCGGCGCCGTTGGGGCCGAGGAAGCCGTGGACCTCACCGGTCTCGACCGCGAGGTCGAGGCCGTCCAGCGCCTGGGTACGCCCGAACGACTTGTGCAGTCCGGCGACCGTGATTGCCTTCGTCATGCTTCAGAACGTACGTTAGATTCACAAATTTGTGAAGTTAAGGAAGCATATAAACTCGGGACAGGGCCGTGAGCAGGGGAGATGATCCGGTGGTGACCGAACAGACCGAGTACGAGCAGAACGAGCGGAACGAGCGGGGTGAACAGAACGAGCGGGGCGAGCGGGACGCAGCCGCGGTCTCCGACTTCGTCGAACGCTTCGCCGCGCAGCTCGTCGAGGCGGGCATGACCCGGATGCCGGCTCGCGTCTTCGCCGCCCTGCTCGCCTCCGACTCCGGCACCCTGACCTCGGCCGAGCTCGGCGAACGACTCCAGGTCAGCCCTGCCGCGGTCTCCGGCGCGGTGCGTTATCTGGCGCAGCAGCACATGGTCTCGCGGGAGCGCGAGCCCGGTTCGCGGCGCGAGCGCTACCGCGTGCACAGCAATCAGTGGTACGAGGCGCTGACCAACCGTGACGCGGTCCTGAAGCGCTGGTCGGACGCCCTGCGTGAGGGCGTCGTCAGCCTCGGCCCCGACACCCCGGCCGGGCGCCGGCTGGCGGAGACCGTCGCGTTCTTCGACTTCATCCAGGACGAACTGGCCGGGATGATGGAGCGCTGGCGCGAGCACCGCGAGCGGACCTTCGGCGCGTCCTGACGGCTCCGGCGGGGCCGGTCATCACCGCGTCTCCTCCTCGCCGCATTCCTGCGGCAGCTGATCCAGCGGCAGGTCGGGCTGTTCCACGCCTGAGTCCTTCGAGCGCGGCCCGCAGGGGAGCCGGCGAGGGCGGTGCTGGTCACCCGCGGGCCGCTCGGATCCGGCCCGTCCGGGGCCCCCAGGCGAAGCTCCGGGGGGAGAGCGAGGACACGGCCGAAGGCCCTACGCCCCGGACTGCGCCGGCAGCGTCAGCGACCACGCCTTCGGCCGCAGCGTCCACGTCCGGTGCCTGACCGGGCCAGTGATCAGCGCGTCCGCGCGGTAGCGGAAGTCCGTGCCCGAGACCGTGACCACCTTCGCCAGCGTGCGCAGCGGCTCCGCCGCCGCGTGGCGGTGGACGGTCACCTCCGCGGCCCCCTCGGCCGCGCGTACCCGTACGTCCTCCACCGGATCGTCCAGGTCGCTCAGCACCACCCCGTCCACCTCCACCCGCAGCCGGTGCGCGCGCACGGCGGGCGGGGCGGGCGGGACCTGGCGGACGAGCGTACGGACCAGGGAGCGGCAGGTGTGCCACACCGAGCCCGCGGGCGCCGCCGGTACCGCGGCCGCCGAGGAGGCCGGGATGCGCAGGTCCCCCAGCACCACCCCGTCGCTGTCGTCGACGAGCAGATCCAGATGGTGCGCCGCCCCGTCGAGAACCGTCCGCGCGGCCGCCACCGCACCGGTCGGCACGCCGAGCGTGCGCGCGAGCTCCACGGATGTGCCGATGCCGACCGGGACGAGCGACAGTGCCTCGTCCGCGAGCTCGCGGGCCCGGTGCAGCAGAGCGACCGCGCGCAGCAGCGCACGGTCGTCACCGACCACGACGAGCCGCCGCGAACCCCTTCTGGCCAGGGCCCGGGAAAATTCTTCGGGCCCGTCGGGCAGGCAGATTTTCGCCGCCGACCCGGCACACAACACATCCTTCACGATCCGAACGGACTCGCCGTCGATACGGCGGGCGACCGGGTCGATGACCACCAGGAGCTGGTCGTGAGCCGACACCTCGGTCCTTCCTCGGGTAGCATCTTTGTGCAAGAGCCCCTTGCGCTATTGCGCCAGGGGCTTCGTCTATTCCGGGGCACACCGGTTTGGCGGCTCAGGCCCCCTGACCTTGGACATGCCCCGCCCGGAAGGGGTGTACGCCTGTGCCCGCACTTGTGCTGCTCGGTGCTCAGTGGGGTGACGAAGGCAAGGGAAAGGCCACCGACCTCCTCGGTGGGTCTGTTGATTACGTGGTGCGTTACCAGGGCGGTAACAATGCCGGCCACACGGTTGTCGTCGGCGACCAGAAGTATGCGCTCCACCTCCTCCCTTCCGGAATCCTCTCGCCGGGGTGCACCCCGGTCATCGGCAACGGAGTCGTCGTCGACCCGGCGGTCCTGCTCTCCGAGCTGAGCGGGCTGAACGAGCGCGGCGTCGATACGTCCAAGCTCCTGATCAGCGGTAATGCTCATTTGATCACCCCGTACAACGTCACTCTCGACAAGGTGACGGAACGGTTCCTCGGTAAGCGCAAGATCGGCACGACCGGCCGCGGTATCGGCCCGACGTACGCCGACAAGATCAACCGCGTCGGCATCCGCGTCCAGGACCTCTACGACGAGTCGATCCTGACCCAGAAGGTCGAGGCGGCGCTGGAGAGCAAGAACCAGCTCCTCGCCAAGGTCTTCAACCGCCGCGCGATCGAGGCGGACCGGATCGTCGAGGAGATGCTCCAGTACGCGGAGCAGATCAAGCCGTACGTCGCCGACACCACGCTGATCCTGAACAACGCCATCGACGAGGGCAAGGTCGTCCTCTTCGAGGGCGGCCAGGGCACGCTCCTCGACGTCGACCACGGCACGTACCCCTTCGTCACCTCCTCGAACCCGACCGCGGGCGGCGCCTGCACAGGCGCGGGCGTGGGCCCGACGAAGATCAGCCGTGTCATCGGCATCCTCAAGGCGTACACGACCCGCGTCGGCGCAGGCCCGTTCCCGACGGAGCTCTTCGACGACGACGGCGAGGCGCTGCGCCGCATCGGCGGCGAGCGCGGTGTCACCACCGGCCGCGACCGCCGCTGCGGCTGGTTCGACGCGGTCATCGCCCGCTACGCGACCCGCGTCAACGGTCTGACGGACTTCTTCCTCACCAAGCTGGACGTGCTGACCGGCTGGGAGCAGATCCCGGTCTGTGTCGCGTACGAGATCGACGGCAAGCGGGTCGAGGAGCTGCCGTACTCGCAGACCGACTTCCACCACGCGAAGCCGGTGTACGAGTACCTGCCGGGCTGGTCCGAGGACATCACCAAGGCCAAGACCTTCGCCGACCTGCCGAAGAACGCGCAGGGCTATGTGAAGGCGCTGGAAGAGATGTCCGGCGCGCCGATCTCGGCGATCGGTGTCGGCCCGGGCCGTACCGAGACGATCGAGATCAACTCCTTCCTGTAGCCCGCGCAGTACAGAGGTACAGAGGTACAGGGGTACAGGGGACATACGAGGCGGCCTGTGGGACAGCGTTCCCACAGGCCGTCTTCAGTCCTCCCCACACACCCGCAGCCCCTTCGGCGTCGCACACGGCAGATGCCCGTGCGTGCTGATGACGTCCTGCCCGCTGCCCAGCCTCATGTAGCCGAGGAAGCTGGAGGCCAGCGAGTCGGCCGGCGGCTGCCCGTAGGTGTACGCGTACTCGATCTCCCGGTACGGGTACGCGCTCCTGCCGATCGTCTCGACCGACGGGGGCTCGCCGTCGATGTCGATGCGGTGGGCGCCCTTCAGGCCCGTGCCGCCGCGCAGTTCGCTGTAGCCGATGGCGCCCGGGAGCTTGGCCACGGTGGTCAGGACCTGTTCCGTGCTGTCGAGTAGTGAGTGTGGCCGGATGGGCCATTCCGTCGGCCGATGTTCGCCGCCCGTTCAGACGCTGTGGGCGTCAACCTGTCGAGCCGTGTCCCGTTCCATGGTCGTGGTCCGGACGGTCCGAGTGGTCCGGGTGGTCCGGACGGGGGTCCGGGTGGTCCGGACGGTCCTCGCAACGGCCGGAGCCGTCGTGGCCGGTCCAGCCGTCGCCCGCCACGACGGTGTGGACGAGGACGGGGGACGTGGATTCGGCGTACGTCGCGCCGCCGCTGTAGTGGGCGGTGAGGGAGTGGTCCCCGGGGGGCAGGGTGGGGATGCCGAGGACCGCCCTGCCGTCGCTGAGGGGGACGGTGCCCAGGGCCGTGGTGCCGTCGAAGAAGGTGACGGTCCCGTCGGCGGCGTATCGCCGTCGGCTCCGGACACGGTCGCCGTGAGGGTCACTTGTT
The DNA here is from genome assembly GCF_053611045.1 of Streptomyces sp. NPDC054841. Classification (NCBI taxonomy): domain Bacteria; kingdom Bacillati; phylum Actinomycetota; class Actinomycetes; order Kitasatosporales; family Streptomycetaceae; genus Streptomyces; species Streptomyces sp. NPDC054841. Next base: position 15,233 of record NZ_JBSGZO010000148.1, read on the forward strand.
GACGGCACGTGGACGGAAGATTCGAGGCGATCGGGTCGTGGTCGGGGTGGCCGCGCTGCGCACGGTGCCGAAGGCGACGTCCAGCGGTCCGACGCCGACCGGGATGGTGGCGGTGACCTGGTCGGTGACTGTGTTGATCACCGACACCGTGTTGTCGTTGCCGTTGGTGACGTAGGCCTTCTTGCCGTCGGGAGTGACGGCGGCTCCGATCGGTCCGACGCCGACCGGGATGGTGGCGGTGACCTGGTCGGTGGCTGTGTTGATCACCGACACCGTGTTGTCGTTGCCGTTGGTGACGTAGGCCTTCTTGCCGTCGGAAGTGACCGTGACGTCGAGCGGTCCGGTACCGACCGGGACGGTGGCGGTGATCAGGTTGGTCGCGGTGTCGATGACCGACACCGAACCGCTGATCGAGTTGGTGACGTAGAGCTTCTTGCCGTCGGGAGTGATCCCGGCCCCGAACGGCGCCACGCCTACCTGGATGGTGGCGGTGACCTGGTTGGTCGTTGTGCTGATCACCGACACCGTGTCGCCGTTCGAGTTGACGACGTAGGCCCTTTTGCCGTCGCGAGAGACGACGACCGCGAGCGGTACGGCGCCGACCGGGATGGTGGCGGTGACCTGGTCGGTCGCTGTGCTGATCACCGAGACGGAGTTGTCGACCGCGTTGGTGACATAGGCCTTCTTGCCGTCGCGTGAGACGGCGACACTGACAGGGAGCGTCCCGACCGGGATGGTGGAACTGACCGTGTTGGCCGCGGTGTCGATCACCGACACCGTGTTGCCGTTCTGGTTGGTGACGTAGGCCTTGGCGCCGTCGGGGGTGACCGCCACCCTGACCGGTCCGGCGCCGACCGGGACGGGGCTGCCTGCAACGGGAGCGGCCGGATTCGCGACGTTGATCACCGACACCGTGTTGTCGGCCTCGTTGGTGACGTAGGCGTAGGTCCCGGAGGGGACGGGCTGGACGGCCGTCGCCCGGACCTGGGGGAGCAGGACCGGGGAGAGGACGGCGAGGAGCAGGGCGACCAGCGCGGCCGCGGCGCGGCCCGCGGGGCCGAATGCGGTGCCGAATGCGGTGCGGGCTGCTGCTGCCCGCCCGCCTGGTACCGGGCGCCGGTAACGGTCCGTCCGAACCCCAGGAAACATGCCCGGTCCACCTCTCTTCACAGCATCCCGCCGGCGGACGTCGCATCAGCCATGCGGGAGGGACGGAACCGGCGCGGGCGCAGGGCCCGCGGCCGGCACACGACAAGCCACACTCATTGCATACCGTCATCGAATGACTAAGACTCAGGCATATCCGTCTTCGACCTGAATGGCCGTCACCGCAGCAGAGCAACCGAGTGGCGACCGCCGTGGGTCCAGCCGGTGCCGGCCTTGTGCGCGCGAGGGCGGGGCTGTGGTTCGGGTGAGGTGACGTCCTGGTTCAGGTGACGTACTGGTACGGGACGCCTGGGCTGTTGCCCGCCGGGGTGCGCACGACAACCGTCGCCGCCCCCGGAGTCCCTGCGGGAGCGATGGCGACGACCTGGGTGTTGGAGACCGTAGCGAAGGGCACCGAAACGCCCGCGAAGCGCACTTCGTCGGCGTAGGTGAGGTTGCTGCCGGTGATGGTGACGGTGGTTCCGCCGAGGGCGGGACCCGATGAGGGGGTGAGGCTGCTGATGACCGGATTCGCGAGGTAGGTGTAGTACGCGTTTCCCAGCCCGTTGGTGCTGGTGCCGCCCGGCGTGGTGACGGTGACGGCTACGGTGCCCGATCCGCTGGGCGCCAGTGCGGTGACCTGGGTGTCGGAGTCGATGCTGACACCGGTGGCCGTACTGGCTCCGAAGCGGACGGTGCTGGTGAGAGTCAGGTTGCTGCCGGTGATGGTGACGGAGTTTCCGCCGGCGAGGGGGCCCTTGTCCGGGCTGACCAGGCTGATGGCCGGAGCCGGGATGTAGAAGTAGGGCAATGGATTGCTGGCTCCGCCCGGCGTGGTGACCGTGACGTCGGCGGGGGCGGGCGGCCCCGCCGGCGCGGTGACGGTGACCTGGGTGGAGGTGTTGCCGGTGATGACGGCCGGACTCGAGTCGAACTCCACCGCGGTGGCCCCTGACAGGGCGCTGCCGGTGATGGTGACCGTGTTTCCCCCCGAGGTCGGTCCCCGGCCGGGTGCCAGAGAGCTGAGCACCGGGGTCGCGACGTAGGTGTAGGCGACGCCGTTGCTCGTGCCCGACGTCGAGACGACCGTGACGTTGACCGTCCCGGAGCCCGCCGGCGAGGTGGCGGTGATCTGGCTGGTGCTGATCACCGTGAACGAGGCCGAGACGGTTCCGAACCTCACGGCGGTGACCCCGGTGAAGCCGCTGCCGTTGATCGTCACCGCGGTCCCTCCCGCGGTCGGTCCCGTGTTGGGATTGAGACTGCTCACTACCGGGGCCATGAGATCTGTTCCTTCCTGCGCTCCTCAGGGTGCTGCGCCC